>NZ_JAZHUW010000017.1:0-46648 GCF_036453465.1 Lactimicrobium sp. | reverse complement strand
TGTTCAAGATCAGCTTCAGTGCTGCTGCCTTCAGCGGGTCCGAATGCTTGATGCGGATACGTTCCTGCCGAATCTGGTCATATACAGGAGTCGCATCCCCGAGAGCTCTCAGGTGGCAGATGGCTGAGGGATACATGGATTTCACATCCTTATGTCTGCACTTTCCGACCCTGAGCGGTTTCGACGGTGCTCCGTGCAGTCCGCCAAGACCCAGAACAACGTCGCATCCGAATGCCTTGATCTTCTTTGACTTGCCTTTTCCCATCGTGGCTTCAGGAGATGCCGTGAGTTCTTCCCACATATCCCAGACCTCATCCGGGATACCGGGCACATTCCGCCAGTACTTTCCGAGGAGCTTCCGCACCATCTCCGGCCCCCACCAGACGGTTGCTTTCCCGCCTGTCAGGATCGTTGCGGCAATGGTTGTGGTGTTCCATTTCTTCGCCTTCTCCCTCTGTTCTTCCGGCAGCATTTCGATCAGCTGCTTCTTGGTCTCGAAGTATCCGTATTCACGGAGCTTATAGACCTCAATGGCAGCGCTGACGTCATTGCCGCAGTAGAACTCGGTCTCTTTGCGCTCTTCATCTGTCAGCGGACGGTCAATGTTGAAGTCAATCTTGGACTCCACGATGGAGCGTCCCATGTTCGCTTCGATCTGTTTCAGGCTAGGATGTGACACGTCGATCTGCTGCATTGTGTCCAGAGAATCGATGTCAGGACTGACCTTCCCGGCAAAGCCATCACCGGCGATAATCTTGTCGTTGTTGGCCTTGATAACGTACTGCATCGACGTCGCCTGATTCATCGTGAGGGAGAGGATGCAGTCGTCGTAGTGAAAATTGTTGTAGCCGATTAGGATCTTGTCCTTGATAAGATCAGGAATGCCCTCAAAACCTGAGGGCTCTTCCTGTGTCTTACGATCGCGGTTGTTCCAGAAGACTCCCGCGATACTGCCATCGGGATTCTTGAACACGATGAGGGTGTCACTTTTGAATACTTCCATATCGTAGAAAAGCTTTGTCTTCATCGTGCCCGGCCTCCCTTACTTCTTACGAGCCGGGAACTTCTTGATGTCGCCCCAGTAATGGTCTCCGAATGCCGGTTTGACCTCGACCATGATCGGATGGCCGACGAGCTGGTCACGATCCTCGACCTTGACGTGATACTTGTTCTCGAACTTCGCGAATTCCTTTTCCTTCTTCAGCGGGTCCACGAACCACTGCTTCATATCCTGCAGATACGTTCCGAAGGTCTGCTTGGATTCGTAGGTCTTGCCATCGATGGTGTAATGGATCTTGATGAAGTAATCATCGAGCACGACTTCGTCGATGGCAGTCTGGTAAATCTGGCCGACCTGGTCCTTGGTGAACTTCGTGATGATCTGCACCTCGAACAGGCTGTTGAAGTCGTCGTATTCGTAAACCGTGTACTTCTTGCCGACGCAGGACGGCAGCTCGGTGAATTCGCATCCGAAGATGTCACGGCACCATGTGTCGACCTTCTCCGCCTTGGTATCGTCAGCGACGTACTTGTTGTCGCGGTACACCTGACGATTGAAATTCACGGTTCTTACCTCGGCGCGTTCCTTATCCAGGAATGTGAGAACAGCCTTCTGCCCGTTGTTCTCAAACGCCACATTCACAAGCTCAAGATTCTCTCTCTTTTCCATAATCCTTATTCCTTTCTGAAATTGATGTTGTTATCTTTCAGGAGCATCTCCGCGAGTGCGATATCCTTCTGTCCGTACACACGGAACACCGCGACCTGCTCCTCAGGTACTGTGTCGTCCGGTGCAGCTTCCACTGCATGCCGTCTGGCGTTTCTGGCATTGACCGTCTGGATCGCTGCTGCAAGATCCATGGAGTCCAGGTACTCAACGAGGATCTCCTTGTCCATGCCCTTCAGGGTGGCGATGTCCTTCTCGGTTCCTTCCAGCCAGTCGACCATGTCTGCTTCCACGGCCTTCATGGACTTGCTCTTGTTCGCCAGATCTTCATGCCACCAGCGGTCGAATGCGTCCGGGATCAAGGTTCCGATGGTGTACTGGCCGATGCGCTTCAGGAACACCTGCCGGATCTCTTCCTTCTTCTGGTCCCGGGCCTGTTCCTCCAGAGCATTGGCCTTGCCGCGAAGCTCTCCGTCGGCCTCGTCAATGATGCCCTTCAGCTCCTTGACCTGGCTCTCGAATGCTGTGTAGTCCGTCAGGATGATCTTCTTGATCTGGACCTTCCGGCTGTTCAGCGCATCTGTGATCTTCCTTGCCGCTGCCAGCTCCTTCTTCACTTCCGGGAGATTATCTTCCGTGACTTCTGTATTCCTGATATGCTCAGCAATCAGAAGGCACTTGTCCTTGTACTCCGGGAAGGAATCGAAGGTAACCTTGGCGACCTGGTACTGTACGTCGGGAGTCTGTTCGTCCCGAATCATTACGTCTTCCATATCGATTTCCTTTCATCTGTGTGGGGATTGCTGTCGGATGCCCTTTCGCCGTACCGGCGATATTGATCCGACTGCCTGCCCCTCAATAAAACCTGCTGCTCTTGTGGAGTTCGATCAGCTGTGAGTCCCTGTCGCGCCGGTGCACGTAGTAGAATTCCCTGCACTTCTGCGTTGACAGGTGTCTGTGTGCGTTTGCGATCGGATCATAGGACCCTTTCGCGTACCGCTTCCCGATCTCAGCCAGCTTCCTCTCGTCGTAGTTGCTCTCAAGGAAGATGTAGTCGAGCGGGATATCCACCGGCATTTCCACCGTGTTGCTGTCCGTCATGTACAGGATGTTCAGCCCGTCCTGCTGGATGATGTAGCCGGTGACGGGGATGTCGTGGCTGCCGTCAAAGGGAATGATGTGTCTCCCCTTCGGCAGGTCGAACGGCATGGTCCCGACCACCTTGTCTACGTCATACCGGTAAGCAACATCGCTGTTTCCGAATACTCGGATTCGCGGGAACTCTCTCCTGATGCTCTCCAGTGTTATCGGCTTCACGTGGTCGCTGTGTGCGTGGGTGATAAGAAGGGTGTCAACCTGATACAGGTCTTCCTTCATCTCCGTGAATCCCACGCCGCAGTCGACCATGATGCTGCCGATCCTGACCGCGTTGCCGGATGACCCGGACGCGATCACGTTGTAGTTAAGATTCTGCTTCTCCTTCATCGTCATCCTTCTTGAAGTCAGGCTCACCGTAAGCCATGAGATTCAGGATGATCTCAGATTCTGTCAGGGACCGAAGCTCCCCGTCTTCCGTTTCTCCGATGATGACCATAGGTCCGCAGTAGACATCGACGGGATATCCGTCCTCGTCCCTGATGACCCGGTTCGGTTCCATTCCGAGAGCGATGCTGTTGTCATTGGTGATGACGGTGACATCGTCCGTGATCGGATTGGTGAACTCCATGATCCCGCCGACGAGCTTTGCCAGAACGTCCGTGGATGCTGGAATCTGATACACTTCTGCCTTCTCGAACGGCATTGCGATGATGACCTTATAAGTCTTGTTCTTCATAAGATTCTGTCCTTTCATTTTTCTGGTGTATGTTTCTGCCTGTGGATATTGCCGGAAGCAGCTGATGTGCCGGGATCTCTGATGTGATGCACCCCGATATGAACGATCTTCATGGTGTCCTCCTTTCAGGTGGTATTTCCCGATGTGGGGAGGACCCGATATGGTATAATGGAAATCAATCAAAGCACGAAATCCATGGTCATATCTGATAGTCCTCAAGGCTCCGTTTCCTTTACCTTCACTTACGACCCTATGGTTGGTTTCGAAGACCTCAATCGTTGGTTCAGTTGGTTGAGTTGGTTCAGTTGGAAGTTTTAATGAAAGGGGAAATTCTATGGAGAATGCACCGTATTTGTGTGGCAGTTTCTTTTACGGGCTGCTTCTTCATGTCAAATCCAATGGCGCAAGTCCACGTGAACATAAGAAAGGAATAAAAGACAGAGTTAGTGGAAAAGATATCTTCTGGGGGCTGAGCTCTTTCATCGATGCGGATGCGCCATTCCCAGCATCTGACTTCTGCTCAGACTATCTGAAAGGTGATCTTCCGAAGAGCACTGTCTTCTTCAAGATTGATGATGATTATCTGATCGCATCCTTTGACCGGCGGGTCAGGAAACAGTACGGAAACGAACTGAAACGTATACATGACAACGTTGTCAGCTGTCTGAAGGATTCAGATGAAGCCCGTATATGGCTGGCACAGGCGTTATTGCGGATTATCCACGATGACAGCTCTCTGGAAGGCGCACAATTTTATTGCAGGGAAGATGGAACACCGATCAGCAGGGATGATCTCCTGAAGCAGTCATCTGTATGTCTTGAAGCTCTGCTTCTTGGAGTCTGGCACTTCCTTATTATTAATAGGAAGGAACGTGACGATTCTATCTGGCCGGACATGTTCGAGCACTATTTTGAACACGAGACACAGCGTCCATGGGATGTACGTCCCGGTGTTCTGAATCCGTGGACTGTCGTGACCGACGTGTACAACTATGACAAGACCGGAAGCCGGAACAGCGATACTGCAGCCGAAAGTGAAGAGCATGCAGACGCAGAGTATGTTGAAGCTGAAATCGTGGATGAAGATCCGCGCAAGAAGGAAGAGAAGTCGGGGACCACTCAGAATATATCCATCGTTAACAATGGTTCTGGTATTGCCGCATGGAATATCGGGGAGCTTACCGTCAATATGGGGGACAAGAAATAATGCCGGATGAAATTGATACCCGGAATGTCAGAGATATTTCGATCAGCGCCAGTGGAAGTGGGATCGCAGCGGGAAGTATACAGAGCCTCAATGTCAATATTGGTGGAACAGATCTTCAGACCCTGTTACCCTTATTGCAAAACGCCGGTCTCTTCTCCTCTCCCGTACCTGTGCCATCAAACGATCCGATAGAGATCGGCCAGCTGCGCAGGGATTACTACAACCTGTTTGTAATTGAAGACGAGACATATAAGGACGGTTCTTTCTCCATTTCCCGTTCTGATGCCCTGACCCGGTACACACATAACGCAGATCACTTCCGCCCGATGACGGCAGACATCATCGCAGAGATTTTAAGCATGCCCTGCCTGTTCACCATCCGGAACGATGACTTTTCAAGATGCAGTGAGAACTGGGTATGTGTGGCAGGAAAACTCAGCAAGATCACCGTCCATGGCTCGGTCATCAAGTTCAAGTTCGGATATTACGCTCCGGCTATTCCTCAGAACCTGCTGAATCAGAATGCGGAATTATTCGGATTGGCAACTTCATCTCTGCGGAATGAACTGGATGATGAGCACTGGGCAATCAAGAAAATCGACCTTCTCACTAGACTGAAGGATCAGAATTACGAGATTCGTTAGGAGGTATTATGCAGAAGAAGATTCAGACTGAAATTACAAAAGTCACGCTGAACAGTCCGATATTCACAAACAAGAGCTTTAACCCGACGCTGGTGAATTTTATCTACGGCACCAACGGAACCGGAAAATCCACGATCAGCAGACTGATGGATCAGAAGGACTACCCCGGTCTTGAGTTCAAGCAGCCCAAGGACGATGCGGTCATCATGGTGTATAACGAGGATTACATCCGGGAGAATGTCCAGAGTTATGGCAACATTCCGGGTGTCTTCACACTGACCAAACAGAACGCAGAAAAGAAGAAAGCAATCGACGACACCACTGCCGCCCAGAAAAAACTGCAGCCGAAAATGGAACACGCTGCGCAGGATCTGGAAAAGAATAAGGGTGAACAAAGCAAACGTGAAGAAAAAGCAATCGGGGATGTCTGGAAAGAAACGACAGAACTGAGAAAGGATCGTTACCCGGAGACTCAGTCGGGCTACAAGTCGGATAGAAAGAAGTTCTTCCTGCAGCTTCAGAAGACGCAGGCTGTTGACCATGATATTGCTGAACTTGATCAGCTCTACAAGACAGCTTATCAGGAATCTGGTACAGCCATGCCGGAATATAAGCCTGCCCATCTGCAGTTTGGGGACGACATCGATAACCTCCTCGGCAGCAGCATTGTCAGTGTCAGTGACACTCCTTATGCTTCCCTCCTGAAAAGACTGGGAAACAGCGACTGGGTCCGTGATGGCCATGATAAGTATCAGGAAGCGGCTGGTGACGTCTGCCCCTACTGCGGACAGCCCTTGGACCGTCATCATTTTGAAGAAGATCTGGCCGCTGTATTCGACAAGCGGTACGAGCAGGCAGTTGCTGCTCTCAGCAGAATGTGCGAGAACTACAGAGGACAGCTGAACAATGCAGCCTTGACCCTTCAGCACAATACCGGCTTCACCGGTCCGCTTGCCGATGAATACAAGAGCCGTGTTGATCTGTTCATGGAGAAAGCACACCGTAATCTCGATGCCATCAAGGCAAAGATCGCTGCTCCGGCAACGCCCACAACAATCGACAATCAAGATCTTCTGGATGCGCTGCAGCAAGTCAATGACACCATCGAGAAGATCAATGCCGAGATCCGGAAATATAACGACATGCTTTCAAACCCGAAAAAGAAGCAGGCATGCAATCAGGCTGTCTGGGAGAAAATGGCTTTTCAGTGCCAGACTATCTTCGCCGGTTACAGTGCGGGCATGGAAGAACTGAAGAAGGTACAGACTGGAATTGAAACAAGACAGAAAGAGCTGGCGCAGCAGGATCAGGAATACACGGAAAAGATCAAAGAGCTGAATCAGCAGACGGTCAACACCACAGTTGCCAAAGATGCAATCAATGCTCTTCTGAAGAGCGCAGGTTTTCAGGGATTTGAAATGGTCGAGAAGCCAGGTACACAGTATGTGTATCAGCTTGTAAGAGATGACGGGTCCGGGAATAAGACGATTGCAAAGGATCTGAGTGAAGGTGAGAGGAACTTCATCGCATTCCTCTATTACTATCAGACCGTCGTGAAGAGCCAGTCCGATGATGGGATCAAGCATCACAAGATCGTCGTGATCGATGACCCGGTATCTTCCATGGACAGCGGCACCCTCTACCTCGTTGCCTCTCTGGTCCGGAACCTGATCAGCATCTGCTACAACAATTATGATCTTTCCGAGGACGGAAATCGTGATGACTACATCAAACAGTTCTTCTGCCTGACGCACAATCCGTATTTCTTCCGTGAGATCACATACAGCTGGCAGGACAAGTATGAATGTGTATCCTTCTTCCAGTTGAAGAAAGGTGCCGGGAATCAATCTGACATTTATCCTTGCGTAGAAACAATCCCGACCACCCCACCTACAGAAGTGAACACGACACCAGTCAAGAATGAGTATGATGCTCTGTGGAAAGAGTTCCTGACGACTGACGATTCCATGATCGCCATGAACGCAGCGAGACGCATCCTCGAATACTACTTCCTGCAGGTCAGCGGAAAACGCAGTCTCAGGAAGCTTATCGACGAACACAAAGAGTCCTTTGTCGAGAAAAACAATGATGGCTCAGATAACACAGGCAGATATGATCTGGCAGTTGCCATGGTCAGCTGTCTTGATACAAATTCTGCCGGATTTAATGACAGCCTGTACTACGATGCCTCTGCTGTAAAGCCGGACGTATACCGGGAAGTATTCAAGGACATCTTCTACTCTCTCGGTCAGGATGAGCATTACGAAATGATGAAGAGTCGGGCGGTATAATCTGGGTTAGTTAAATCTAACCATGAGGGTAAAAAAATACCCCGGAGCAGTAATCAGGAAAGTCCTGAAAACCACTCCGGGGTGTTGATTTCTATGTGTGTTAGTTCTTATGCTTCTCTCTCCAGCGCTCGACCCGCTTTGCGTTGCCGGACTTTTCCTCGAGATCATAAACCACCTTGCCGTAGGGAAGATAAGTCTTCACAAGCGTTTCTGACAGACCGAGCACCTTGGCGACCTTAGCCACCGATCCATACTTCTCATATAATGCGCAGACCTCCCTGCTCCGTTCCGTAGTCCAGCATCCGCCGGTGATCAGGATCTTCCGGATCTTTGATGTGGAGAGTTTTATGACATACCCTTCTTCCAGTTCTTTCTGGAAAGCAACAAGGGAGGTATGCAGAGCCTTCTGACCCGGAGCCCAGTCCTCCCCACCGATGCTACTGTCCTCTTCCCGATCATCATAGACATCATCATACAGAGAGCAGATCTGGTCTATGAACTCAGCACTGGGATTCTTCTTCTCTCTCCTGCGTCCGTCGTTTTCTTTCATGCCGATGTTCTTCCTTTCATGTTGTATCCTTTCTATCTGTTTGTTTCTAGTCACACATTACAAGTCACACTTGTAAACCCCCGCCCCCGGGTGCGGAACCTGCCGCAGTGCCGAGGGGGATGAGGGTATGCCAGTTCATCCAGCCTTGCTGGATCTATACATCCGGACCATGACAACTCCGATCACCGCCCCGATGCTATTTGCGATCCAGTCATTCCAGTCGAACATTCCGAAACCAGTTACTTCCTGCAGAATCTCGATACATATCGATACAGCTGAGCAGATCAGGATCGTCCGACACGTATGCTTGGTATGTACCAAATATCCCATCGGCACAAACAGCATGATGTTCAGGATAAAGGCTTCCCTGTAGCTGCTCGTCTTCATACGGAAGATTTCATAGGCTGCGTTTACCCACCAGTGTTGCTGAACTGGAGTTGATGTCGCTACCACTGCTTCTGTCGTCGTTGCCAGCTCCATCCGGGACAAGAAGGTGTAGTAGAAAAGGGCTAATAGGTAGACATTACATACCACCGGATAGAGCTTCTTATGTCTGGAAAGAATAAAGCCGACCACTATGAAAATCAAGAAGACTGCGTATCTGAGCATAGCTTCGCCATCGAGAGAATATGTACTAACCCCATCCCCTCGCTAGTTGCATTGCATGATCATTCCCTTTCACACCACGCACCAGGCGGTGAGTATGAAGGTGGGGAACTGATTGGGATCTATTATACTCTTTTACATAAGCTGCAGGAAGGGTTAGTTTCTCTTTATTGCTGACTTCCCCGTTTGCCATATCTTATCAAATAATAGCGGAACCATTATTCCTACTGCCATATAACAGATCCACCATAAGCTACCACGATACAACACCGGGAATGCGGCAACCATATAATGCGGTTTTCCCGAAAATACAACGCCTAAGTAATTTACTATCTTGAAGCATAAAAAATGAAGTGCAAAGATTATGAAAGTATGCTGTCCAATATAGATGAAGATTCTGGCCGCCTTTCTATTCTTCCTTATCAGGATCGAAATCTCATAAATAAATTGCCATCCTGCAAAAGAGACAATCAACAAATATACTGGATTGGTGTAGCTGTTAACATTCAGGTCTATGCTCCCAAGGCTGTTCGCAAAAAGAAGAACAATGAGAAGTGCAGCAAGAATGCATATGTGTATTGCATCTGTCCTTTCCTTTTCGCTAACATGAAATTTCTTTAACGTCAGCCCTCCATGGTATAGAACGTAATACGAAAGAACTCTGTCTATACCATAAAGCTTTACACCTCTTAAATGCATGTAATAGCCAAGGCCCAGAAAACAAATGGATATTATGGTTTGTATGACTGTTGTCGCTCCAAGGCGAAATAATCTTTCCAGTGCATATTCCACTATGCAATATAGGATGGATATAGTCATTAGTATGGGCAGAAACCAAAACGCAGCCAGCAACTGTACATCACCATGAAACAGCAAGGCTTTCACAATACTACGAGCTATATCTTGAAGACACCAGTAATTTGTAACAATGTTCTCTCCGTTTGTGAGATCCAGAATTTTTACATTATCCGTATAAAAATTCAATTGCAGGAAGAGGTTATGTAATAAAGTAAAGATTGTCATCCATAATACGTAGTACCCCCCCCACATGGATTTTATTTTCTTAAGTGAATACAAAATAACAGAATGCAAATCTTCTGCTCTTTTCATATTAAAGCAGTAGCCTGATGCAATAAAGAAAAGAGCCATGTGGTATAAGTATATAAAATGTCTTCCGGGTGCATAACAGTGGCCTGCAACAACACAAATGATTCCTATCCCTTTGATAATGTCAACCGAAGGATCTCTTTTTAATTCTCTTTTTGCTGTAACTGCTGTCATGAATTACTCCTGAAGGGCTCTAGACAAAATTCACAATATTTTCGTAATAGAATTATCGGGAATATAAAATTTCCCATTCAAAGCTATCAGCCCATTAAACTATCAAGCCAGTAAATAAAATGATTACTGTCAAAAATCCAGGCGAAAAGATTTTTACTATAGAAATAGGTCATTATCCCGATCACTACAAAGAGTCCAATTATATACAGATTCTTTCTTGTTCCATATATTATCAAATTGTCTTTATCAATGAATGAATAGGAGTTTGAAATTACAGCGTAATCGAGAATCAGCAACGGTCGAAGTATGCGGTCCATAGTCATACTGATCAGCATCAACGGTAAAAACAAAAAAGATACTGCGGTTATCGAAATTGTAAAAGAAGCCCACTCATTATCTTGCTCTTCTATCGTTACCGTATATACAAGTATCGCGAGATACGCGAATAACACAAGTTCGATGAATGGCCGAAGAGCATTGAAGTTATCTCCGACATACAAATTATATGATCCAAGATTTATTACTCTTGCAAGCTGCTTTATTACGTTATTTCCTGTTAAATTCAGGATAGATAGCCCAGCAAATAAAATGGCCGACAACTCGATAAAGAGTTTTGCAAAGTACTTATAATTTGGCAGGTATATTAGCAGGAAAGGTAAAAAAGCCAACGCAGAAAAATGGAACATTGAGGCAAGCAATATCAGGAGAATATAAATAACAACATGCCTATCCTTCAAAAAGCGCAAAGCAAATATCGAAATACTTATTGCGATAAAATTCCTTATCTGTTGAATGTCGTAGAGGAAATAATAGCAGAAATACAATACCAGAAATAAGCTGTAATTATCAGTTATTCTCCTTACTGTGAAAAAGCATAATAGCATGCCAATAAGGAAAGTTATTGCCATAAAAATATTGTATGGCACACCTAATGTGGCAAATATATACGAATAAACTACAAAGCCCTTTTCAAATGTGCTTGATTGTTTTACATAATCAAAATTGCTTCCACTTAAGGATTTGTACATCTGCTCATAAACTTCATTATCACCTCGAAAATAACCTTGATGGTGATAATTTGGCGTAGTTACTTCGCAGAACATTAAGAGCATAAGGACTAAGAAAATAATAGTTATTACCCTGCTCTTCTTCTTAGAAAATCCATTGATCAGCGCTAAAATAAACGCAGTAATATATACAAAATATGACATGTCTCGATTCTCATCTTATAGATCCCCAGTACCCCATAAGATGAAAGAATCGATACAGACTTATCAATTCAGACTACTATTGCTGCTTCATCCTCATCATAGCTGCGAAAACACATCTCATAGACCAGCAAATAGATGAATACAACTTTGTAGTTTACTATGGGGCCACCGGTTACAATAAAGAAACTGTAGAAATAAAGTAGGCACATCACGATCTGAAGTGACGGCTTGCTTCCATTTGCCTTTATCCTCTTAACTGTATTGCGGATGGCATAGATAACCATCGGGACGAGGATAACGGGCCCCAATAAAATATAATAGGTAAGGACAGTAGAATGCGGGAATGTAGGATATCCTTCCTGATTTGTCCATACCTGCAATTGTGTAAAATACGCGTCCCCCCCATGGATTTTTCTGAATAATATTGAATCCTGACATAATTGACTGTGATCTCCCTTCTACGGATGAATCGGAGCGTGTTTTAAGGATATCTGAAAATCTTGCCAAGGCTGACAATCTTGTTGAGAAGAACGACTCAATCAAATCAGGTTTTACCAGCAAGATAACAAGAAATACAATAATTGCAAACAAAATCCCTATAAACAGGTATGCGTTAACCCTTACTCTAGCCCTCTTCGGTTTTAATATCCAGTAAATAATCAAGGTTACAACACAAAGTAGTAATGCTGTCCTAGATCCTGACAGCAAACCACCCAGCATGAACAGAATCAGAAACAGGTTTCGATGTCTCAAGGTTTTTGCACTGGTAAGAAAATAGATAAATGCAAATCCGCAGAGATATCCTGTGGTCTCTACATCGAGGTTAATCGCATTGTACCGGTCTACCAGCTTATTGATAGAAAAGGCGATAGCTACAAACTGACTCAAAACATGAATCAACACAAAATACAGAAAAAACCTGCTCCATGTGAACGCGTCTTCTCTTGAAATTGTATTTCTAAACCACTCATACAAGCAGAAACCAAGGAGCAGTGTCAGTACAATTTCATACTCTTTCACGTAAAACATGTTGTGAGTTTCACCGTACTTTGTCTGCGAGATTATATATGACCGAATTACTATTGCAAGAACAAGCACGAAGCCCCACATACGCTTGTTTCGAAAAGCGCATATGATTCCCAAGATAATCGGGACAAAAAACAGAGCGCTGAAATGGTAGTCCAACCATCTGTAAGGCACATAGCTAGGGGACTTTGCAGAATAGATGCTGAACAGAGCGAAAAAGTTATCCTGTAAAAACCAGAATATACACATCACAAGCCAAATTGGAAGCTGTCTTGCTCTAATTCCCAAGAAATACTTATTGGCAGTTGACTGCTGCTCCATCCTATATACCCTCAACCTCTACTAGATAATTTTCCCTTTACAGATTTCAGCTGACCGACACCATAGCTCCACTCTTCCGGCATCAGTGACCGAGTTAACAATAAATACAAGACAACATAGATCGCTGCTCTGACGAACACATTTCCGATCAGTAATGTTCCCATGTAAATCCCCAGAAGCGTAACAACATACAAGAGCTCTTTCACTCCCGGTATCATGTACTTGAAATAACCCATATTCAGCACAAACCAAACAAAGCAGCTGAACATGGTTGAAAGTGCATAACCCATTACGTTTGGCTGTACAGCGGTGACGATCCCATCCGTCAGTACTGCAACTCCCAGTGAAATGACGAGGCGGATGAAATAATCCTTCTGCTTCTTATAGGCTTTATACAAATTCACGAAGACAGCAACGTTTAGGCTTAAGAATATCTGTGTAATCAAGAGTGCCGACGTAATATTGATGGCCGGTATATACTGCTTCATGAAGGTCGAGATGATAAACTTCAACGCATAAATTGCCACCGGAATGATCATCAGGAAACAGACCAGAGTTTTCTTTATCTTGATCTCAAATTCATGATCCTGCCGTCTGGCCATGTTGCTATACAGTGTCATCGCTATTGGCGTGATGAACATATTTACAACCGTCAGCATCTGGCTGGCAAAGGAGTACATGGAAAAGTCCTCGATTGGCAGGGAGAACTTAATGAACCACTTGTCGATGCCAATGAAAATTGAGTACGCGAAGTTCCCGATCATCAGCAGGATTCCGAGCTTCACATATTTTGAAAATACCGCTACCTTAAATCCTGTGAAATGAATCCACTTCAGTTTTGAAAAGAGTACCGTACCGACAATGAACGGCACGCATTCAATAAATACATACAGGACCATGTAGATGCGGTAATCCTTCACACGCATCAGCACCAACACCAGATTGATCAACATGTTGACCGTCGAATAGATATTGACGATCAGCGTATACTTTGTGAAGTCCCCGACAGACTGGAAAATATAGCTGTAAAATGTAAAGAGCACGTTCGGGACCATCGTGAAGCCGACACACACAAGAATCAGGTCACGTTTGATGATTCCAAAGAGAACAAATGCGACGGCAACAATAATTTCATAGACGAGGATTGAACTCCACTGCTCTGCCAATCCCCGATGTTCCAGTTCATCTTCCTTCTTCCCGCCATAATACAGATACACACCATCGCAAAACCCCAGGTGTGATATTCCAATATAAGAAGCGTAGAACTGATATGTCTTCAGATATCCATAACTTGGGACAGACAATACCATGGGGACAATGAATGCTGTCAGGAAGGTGACAACCATCTTTATAAGATTCGAACTGAATACCTTAAAAATGTCCTTCTTCATCCTGACCCTTCAATTAAACCGCTTCATGCTCAGCACGACCCAATAGTACAACCAAGTAAAACTAGTGCTTAGCCATATCTGAAAGCCGTTGAAATGTCTGTACTTTTTATAGTAATAAACCTCACTGTCGTTCTGCCACTTGTAGATTTGCTTTTTCTTTGCAACACTGGCTACGGTCGTTGAATGAGCGTGAATAACTTTCGTATTCAGGGCACACGCCTCTTTATATCCTTTGAGCAGCAGCCGCTCTGCTAAGATTGGCTCCTCCATGTAAAGGAAGGTATGCTCATCCATGTAGTCGACGTCATGCATAATATGCAGATCTACCATCATGCAGCACCCCTGTGATCTGTAGTTGTAGCAGTAGCTGTCGTCTTTCCCTTGCAGTTCATGTGAGAGCAAACGTCCCTTCTTTCGATACTGCATCTTCCCGAAAGTAAGATCATACACGGACGGACGGTAAAGGTTCCTGTTTGTCTCCATTCCAGAAGGTGTATAAACTCTTGGAGACACGATAGCTATCTTTGAATCTTTTTGAAACACATCCAGCATTTTCAAAGCCGTCTCAGAATCCTCAAACTGGATATCGCTGTTGGTTACCCAAGCATAGTCATACCCATGCTCATATGCCCACCGGAGCCCTATGTTATTTCCTGCAGCATAGCCGGTGTTCTTCTCTGAGAGAAGGAGAAGGAAGTCGTCATCCGCTTCTTTCAATCTCTGAGCGGAGTCGTTGCTGGAATTATTATCTACTACGATGATCTTCGTCTCTTCTGGCAGGATAAGTTTTGAAAGCTGTTCTCTGATATAGCTGAACGTCAGCTGCCAGGAATTATAATTTAAAATAACGATTGCAAGCTTTGTCTGCATATATCAGTCCCACGTATCTGTCTCGCCTATTTTAGTGTGAAGCTTTTCAACTTCATACATCTTGGCATCCACAAGCATCCTATAGAAATATGAGAGGAAGAAGTTCCAATACAGACCTTCTCTTCCGTCTAAGAAGCCAAGCTTTATATAGTAAAAATAAATAAAAAGCATGTGGGTTCTCATCCCACTCGGTAATTTATAATAGATGTTATATTTTATGAAGCGCCTTATTTTGGTGGGAGTATCAAGAGAACTGAGCTCCTGCTTGTTCTCATTTTCTTTTTGAATGAAATAATCCTTGACCTCTCTTGTTGTGTACCAGTTGAATTTATTGATCCAAAAAGACATGCTCCGATAGTTATAGTGATACGAAAGGGTTTTTAGTTTGACAGATCTCCCACTCGTTAAAATAAGCTGCTCACCAAGATATCGGTCTTCCATGTATGCCGTGCCAGTTTTGAAAATGCAGAGTTTCTCAAGCACACTTAGACCGCCATGCTTCATCTGCTTATTCATAAACATCTCATTCAGACGGAATACGAAACCATTAACATCTGTATCCGCATGTTTTTTGCAGAGGGTTTCCAATTCCTTACATGTCTCTGGACTAACCTCTTCATCAGCGTCAAGTCTGAAGATCCATTTTGTCTTAATATCACAGTTGTCTATCCCATATTGGAATTGAGCTCCGTAATGCTTGAACTCGTGCTGATAGATATCTGCTCCTAAAGCTTTTGCCTTATCCAATGTGCTATCGGTACTATAGCTATCAAGAACAACTACTCTCTTTACATGATCCTTTATAGAATTTATGCACCGCTCAATATTGTCCTCTTCGTTTCGAGTCAATATGATCACAGTCATATCAATCATTGCTTTACCTCTATTACTTCTCCCCTATCACAAAATTCAGATGAATTAATGCCCTAATAAGACCATCAGAGCAGTAATTCCTCTAATGTATGTAATACTGTTTTCTCGTTTCATCTATTTCCTTCACTGATTTCTAAGAAGAACTATTCTATAAGAAGGAATAGTGTAAATGAACGATTACTTCCTCAGTACCTTTTTATACAGAATTCCTCTTACCCAGTTCGGTATCATCGCCCCTACCGCTCTTCCAATCACGGCTCTGCTGTACTGTCCCTTATCAATGAACCCCTTCTCCAGCATGTAGCTGAAAAGTCTCTTCTCAGACCCGACATATTTCATGCCACCGCGTCTCTTGTACAGGTCACTCCCAGCTCGCATCCAAAGGACAGGACTCTGTATGTTGTAACCACGACAGTCGTTTAGTATCATCCGAATCCACAGGAAGTAGTCCTCCAGCAGATAAAAGTCCTTGTACCCTCCGGCAGCTTCAACCGCCGACTTCCTATACATGACTGCCGGATGATTGAACGGATTACGTTTCTTAGCAAACTCAACAATCTCGTCATTGGTCTCCGGCAGAACTCTCCTGCTGTAGACCTCGTCAGGTGAAGTGATAAATTCCTCAATCGTTCCGCTGACAATGTCTACTTCAGGATGATCTGCAAACGCCTTCAGTTCTCTCTCACATCGATCCTGCCTGCTGATATCGTCTGAATCCATGCGGGCAACCAGCTCGTGTCGGCAGTACTTCATGCCCTCGTTCAGGGCATTTCCTAAACCTCCGTTTTCCTTGAGGCGGACCAGATGAAGTGTGTTATACTTCTCAATAACAGCATCTAGTTCCGGAGTGAGAGGTCCGTCACATACCAGTACGAAGTCATCTGTGGGCACAGTCTGATTGAGAATACTCTCGATGCTCTGCTGCAAATATTCAGGTTTTTCTTTATAATAAACGGACATTAAGACCGAATATTTGTTGTCCACACTCGCCACAATAACTACCTACTCTCTCCCTCAATGATTCGTTACAAAACAATTCTGTTCATAAAAGATGCGGCGTGATTCCAACTCACTTATCCGCGTCCTGCTCTGCCGGAACCTCAGTATTTTCAACGCTTTCCGCACTTGCAGTAGTCTGCCCCTCGGCTACTCCCTCAGTCGAATCTTTCATAAACAAGATTTTCACTGTTGCAAAGCAAATCTTGAAATCCTCTGCCAGAGAAGGATTGGCAATATACATCAGGTCCATCATAAGCTTATCGTATGGTGTTGTATTATACTGCCCATAGATCTGAGCATATCCGGTTAATCCACATTTGCACTGAAGTCTTAGCGACCATTCAGGAAGCTGCTGCTCATACTGAGCAGAAATTTCCGGTCGTTCTGGTCTTGGCCCAACAATAGACATATCTCCCTTGAGAATATTGATCAGCTGTGGCAGCTCATCCATACGACAGGCACGAATAAATCTTCCCACTTTGGTAATCCTTGGATCCGCATCACCAGTTGACAGTCTGGCAACGCCGTCTTTTTCAGCATCCATCCTCATGCTGCGAAACTTGAGGACATCAAATTCACGCCCGTATTGCGTTAATCTTCTCTGCCGATAAAGAACTGTTCCGCCATCTGTTGCTTTTACTGCGATAGCAATGATCAGATACAGCGGTGAAAGAATAATCAGTCCCAATAATGACAGAACGATATCAAAGAACCGTTTGAAGAACAAATATTCTGGTGAAGGATTATACTGCTGGACATACAGCATTGGCAGATGGAGCAGGTGAATCCTTGAGGCACCGCTCATAATAACATCGCCGATTCTTGGAATCACAAAAGTATCAATATCATTGGCAACACAGTATTTCAGAATCTGATTTCTTTCATGACTGTGAATTCCGCACAGGAAAACCGTTTCAATCCCCTTCATGCTCTCTTCCAGACCAGAATTGCATTGGTCTACAGATATTTTTTTGACTACCTGATAGCGGATTGAGAAGCCAGACTTGTAAAGCAATCTGTCAATGCCTTCTCTTTCGTCATACACAATCAGCGTAGGAGAAGGAGGATACTTTCCGAAATACCAGCGATGTGCAGCAAAACTCCACCCAATAATTACCAGACACTGAACCGCTGACATCAATAACAGCGGTAATACATTTAAAAATTCACGCCCAATTGCATCCAGCACAATAAGAATCAGAAAATTCGAAATAATCAAGGCAAGAATCTGTGATCCAATCAACTCAGAAATTCTGCATAAATGGAGCGCAAAACCTTTATATAATCTTGCAAAATAATAAAAGAGCAATGCATAGGCAAAAATCATCACTTCGCTTTTCCATGAAAATGCAGATGCTCTGATATGATCTGCATAATAAAAGGTCCATGCATACGCAAATACAGCCGTAACTAATAACAAGTCAATCAGTTTGACAAACCGATTGACCGCTCTGTAAATGAGCTTCTTTTTACCTTTGTTTTCATTCCCCATATTTTCCCCAGCACACTTCTAATTCTCTTCAAACGTCGTATTGGCATTGTCAGGCAAAGATTCCATCTGAATCTCTTCCCCGTTCAGCACCTTTTCAACCTGCTGCCTTGTAAACTGCACCTGTGAATCAAATGGCTTGCATACATACAGCATCCGGTCAAATCCCATCGATGCCGTCCCATCGTAGGTGCCTTCACCCCCAAGATGGTACTTGAAGTATGTCCAGTCCTGACCATTGTTTGTACTTGTATACACGCTCAGCAACGTATCCAGGGAAACGTTGGTCAGGAAGTTATTCATGGCAGCTTTAATCACAGAAATATAATCTCCGGCATGGCAGTTTTCCTGAATTTTATTCAGAATGCCTTCCATGACTATCCCCTGATGCTGATTACGGCCATAGTCTCCATTATCCAGTGAGTGTCTTTCTCTGGAATAGGCAAGTGCCTGAGCACCATTCAATGAAATCGTACCAGCCGCAAAGTCATATCCCATACCGCTGAATGCATATGGATTATTCACGGTAATACCGCCAATTTCGTCAACCAGAGAAGTAAGATGATCGAAATCAGTAAGCATATAGTCCGTAATATTCAGTCCAAACTCCTGGTTGATGCCATCCAGTGTATTCTGGATGCCATCATTGCCAAGATGCGTCAGTTTATCCAGACCATTGTCAAGAGCCGGATTCTTAATATAGAAGTCACGTGGAATGGATACCATCAATACCTGCTTCAATACAGGATTGACTGCCATGATCATATCCACGTCAGTTCTTCCATATAACGAGAAGGATGTGCTTGAAGCATCATGTCCTGCGACATAAATAACAAATGAAGAATTATCGCCGGATGAAGCCGTCTCTTCAGCAGTAGCTGCCGACGCATCACCAAGCTTGATAGAATCCAGTACAAACGTGTCAGATTCAAAAGAGGCATACCTGGCAATAGAAGTAACAGAAGAAGAGAAAGCCTGATTCAATACAAGTACATCTCCTTCATTGTTATACAATGCGGAAAGTGCATCAGAAACCGTATCCTTCTGTACAAGGCTCAGAGATGTGACACCTAAATTGTCTTTCAGCTGATCCAGGGCATCAGACTGATCCTGCTGATCAAACTCTCCCTGAACAATGAACTTTGCATTCTTGTAATCTTCCAGATTCTCAGAAGGCTTTGTAGAAGAGAAAGTGGAAGAATGATCACTTCTGTAATCTGCACTCATCACATACAGATTCATTGTTCTCACTGCTGTATGAGCAGGCTCAGAAAATACACTTGCCTCCCGGCTTTGCAGCTTCGGCATCAGAACACAGCACAATGCCAGAACTGCAGCCAGAATGCCATTCACAACTGCAGTGCCCTTCTTCTTCAAAGAAAGAACAAGAAGCACAGCCAGAACAGCCGCTGCCGCCACCATAGCAATCAGTTTTCTGTTTCCGGCAAGAACCCCATACTTTCCTGCCAGCGTGAATGCCACAATTGCCAGCACGACGCAGACAAGCCATAAAATCACACCAGGTTTGACACGTTTTTTACTTTCCATATACCCTCATCAAAAAAGCCGCATTTCTTGCGGCTCTCCCTGTCTCTCTATAATGACTTGTACATAATACCACTGATAGCCCTGCTAATTCCAGACAAAATGTACACTCACTTCGACTTTCTGCCTTTCGGCTGATAATACTCAGCACCATAAGCATAGTAGTCTTTGTAATAGTAACTGCCGGAACCACGTCTTGTGTCCACTCTGTTCAGAACAATGCCAAGAAGCGGTGAACCGGCACGCTTCAACGCCTGTACTGAACTCATGACCAGCCTCTTGCTCGTCATGCCGCTGCGCACAACCAGCACTGATCCATCACAATATTTGGAAATATTCAAGGCATCTGCTACGGCGCCAAGCGGCGAACAATCCAGAATAATATAGTCAAACGTCTTGGAACAGGAATCCAGCATCTCACCGAAGCGCTCACTCTCCAGCAGAAATGTCGGATCGGCCACCAGATTCGTCACTGGCATCATATACCCATTGGGAACATTGGTACGATAAATCACGTCTGGAATATCAGCCTGCCCGGAAAGAAGATGAGCGATGCCAACAAAATTTTCACTTGTTGTAATATCCAGCTTGGTTCTCATTTCTGACAGGCGCATATCACAGTCAATCAAGAGGGCACGCTTGCCAACCGAGGCAATCGAGCGCCACAATCCAACTGAAACAAATGACTTACCTTCATCCGGAACCGAAGAAGTAATCAGCACCTTTTTCACATTCGTGCCGGCAAAAGACAGATTAATACGAAGCTGGTTTATCGCTTCAGACACATCAAAGGGAAGATCCGGCAGCTTATTGATTGTTAATGTTTTCATACCTGCTTAGTCCTCCTTCTTTCTGTGCTTCTTTCCGCCCATCTTTCTTCCTTCCGGAATTGTCGCCAGCGGCTGTACACCAAATACCTTGTTAATATCATCCGGCGTCACAAATGTATCATTTGTCACATACCTGATAATAATCACAGCACAATACAGCAAGGCTGTTAACAGGCCGCCAATCAAAGCATTCTTCTGATACGAAGGCGAAGACTTGTGATCCGGTACCTGTGCCTCTTCAAACACATTTGGTTCATCCGTCTTCATCACCTTCGGCAGATATGTCTTCGCCTGCTTTGCCAGCTCATTGGCAATATCCGCAGACAGCTGTGCATTTGTCGTCGTCACCGAAAGATTCAGAATACGCGTATCCGAAGGATTGGAAATTTCAATCTGTTTCTTCAGCGAATCCACATCCTCATCCAGACTCAGATCATCAATCACATCCTGCAGAATACTGTTGGACGTAATCAGCTCCTGATAATCGGATTTCAATTGTGAACTCACCTGCAGGGAAGACAGATCCACAACAGATTTTGACCCGGATGTGATATACATTCTTGATGTAGCCGTATACTTTGGCGTCACCAGGAAGAAGGTCAGCAGGAAGACCACAACTGCACCTGCCGCAAATAATCCCAGAATCTGGACAATATGTGTCCACAGTAAGTAGAAGATCTCACTCAGATCAATTTCTACTACATCATTACGTTTGTTATTATCAACAGACGGACCCACCAGCTCACCAGTGGTATTTACTTCTTTACCCACAGAACCCCCTCCTATTGCTTTACCGAACAATGATAACCCATTTCACGAAACTTCTACACAAAAATCATATTAGAAACAAGATTTTTGTACTATATGCACCATGCTGCATACAGCGGAACAGAGAACAAATCATCCTGCCAGCCAAAGTTCAAAGCAGATATGCGTACTGCAAAGGCGGGATGATACTTGTTCCGGTAATTCTGCAGGCAGGTAGAACGCTTATGCCGCCCAGACTTGATCTCTACCGGAATAATCTGTTCCGCAAGATCCAGAACAAGATCAATCTCCATGCTTGGTGAAGGCTTATAGTAATACATCCCGATACCAGCAGCTTTCAGCTGCTGAATCACATAATTCTCTGTCACAGCACCCTTATAAATAGTCACACTTTCCATCAACAAATCACGATAATGCAGCCCGCACATATGCCGCAGCAGCCCCACATCCGATAAATAAATCTTAAAGCTGCTATCGTCCTCATAGCTCTTCAAAGGCGGCAAAGGAGCCTGCAGGCTGTGTACCGCATAGACCATGCCTGACGCATCCAGCCAATCCAGAGGCTCGCTGAAATCACGGCTGTTGCCGCCAGAACGGACCTGACTGTATTGAAACTTTGGATTCTCTTTTGCAAGCTGCCTGGGCACAGAATGATACACCTGCGTGATCTTGACAGACTCCTGCGGTGAAGTTACATACTTGGTCATATCCGCAAGATAAGCAAGCTGCAGGCTATCATAAATAGAAGAATCTACCGCAAGCGCATTCTTATCATGGTCAAGATATGACTGCACAGCCTCCGGCATACCACCCACATACAGATAATCCTGATACAAATGAAGTGCTTTCTCATGAATGCCCTGTGCTAAAGGTGTTTTTTGCATATACGCATTCCGAATGCCATCCCTCAGCAGATCTTCACCACACGCAAGCAGAAACTCTTCAAAATCCAGAGGATACATCTGCGCAATATGCACCTTGCCAACTGGAAAAGAACTATGGAAACGGCGTATTTTTACACCTAATAAACTTCCCGCACAAAGAATCCGATAATTCTTCTCTGACTCACAGAAATACTTCATGGAAGTCACAGCCCGCTCACAGCACTGTATTTCATCAAAGAACACAGGTGTCTTTTCATCAACTGTTCTGCCGAGCAGCTGCGAAATCTTCATCAGAATGATTTCAGGATCAAGACTTCCGTTAAACACAGAAGCAATATCATTTCTCTCCTCTAAGTTAATATAGACATAGTCATGATACACATCCCGACAGAACTTCTTCATCAGCCACGTCTTACCAACCTGTCTGGCCCCAATTACCATCAAAGGCTTCTGTTCCTGATCCTTTTCCCATTTCCTGATCACTTCATAAAACTTTCGATACATCATCACAGGCACCTCTGACTTTCTGTATTTGTATATTATCATCATTGGACATCCTAACGCGTATATTTCATGAATCATTTCATCTTTTTTACGCTAAAAAAATGAAACATTTCATTTATTTAACGCCAAGAACATGAAATTCGTCAAAAACAAACAGTATACTGCCATTTCAAGCATAAATATATATCATATTACGTACAAATGCCAATAGGTATCATATTCTGTTCTTTCGATCATTCTTCATATCTAAAGAAGAAAGTCCATACCTCTTCCACCAAAAAAGATGCATGATCCTCCATGCACCTTAGCTCTGTGAATTAATCTGCTTGATATTGGCATTAACCTGTTCCAGGAACTGTTCTGCCATCTCATCCCAGCTGCTATAAGCAGAATCACCTCTATGATCCGGAAGATCCATTGTTTCCAGGATACTGATCAGGTAATCTGTCACTTTCCATGCACCGGAATCATTGAGGTGGTCGCCGGCATCTCTTGTATCCTTGTTCCAGTCGATGCCAATCTCATCCACAATTGCATTGAAGTCAATATATGTAATATCCCAGTCTTCGGCAAGCTGCTTCAGATAGTTATGCATTCCCATGGAGAAGTTCACCGGTGTCGGTGCACTGACCAGAACAAGCTGGGCACCGGCATCTTCTACTTCCTGCTTAATCTGCTGAAGAACAATCTGATTCAGCCAGGGAATCTTATACTGCTGATCCGTCGCTGTCATATAAGAGCTCAGCGAGGTACACGGAACAACAGTCCCATTGAGATAGTACCCTTTCCAGGAGGAATACTTCGCATAGTCATTTTCACCAAGCATCTTCCAGATATTGTGGTACTGAAACACCGGGAACAAAGTGTTCAATCCTTCTTCCAGAACAGACTCTATGCCGGAGACGGAACCATAGCTGCGGTAAATGGCATCTGTCTCCAGAATGACAACCTTTGGATGCTGGACAGACAAGGCAACGGTAAGCATATGCTTCATTTCTTCAATCGTCTGGGCACCCTGTGATGCCACAAAAGAAGTAATGCCTGTATCGTGATAAATCTGCAGTGGCGAAAATGAAGAATAAGCTTCACTGTCACCAATGATCAGCACATCCAGACTGTCTTCATCCTGTGATAAAAGATCCGTTTCAGCCGCATTGCGGTTCAATATTTTCGCATCTTTGGTAGAGACAGCAGTATATAGAAATGCATTGGATACAACATCCAGCAGCACGCCAAGAACCAGAAAGAAGGCGATACAGCGCAGCCAGATTCTTTTCTTATTTTTCTTCTCAGAACCCTGCATAGATCAGACTCACCTTATCATATCCAGTGCCATAGGCACCTAAGATCACAATTGCAAAGAATAACAGATACACACATGCCCAGCGCACCGGTGTCTTCTGTCTGCTTAGAACTTCATATACATTGATACCCTTCTCCTGCAGAATGTCATAGACCAGCACAAGTAGAATACCGATCACAATCACCAGATAATCATGATGATCCAGCCCTAATGACATCAGTCCGCCATCATTCCATAAGGCTGAAAGATGAAAGTTCTCAAAGATACGCTTAAACATAACAAGACCAGCTCTCAGTCCATTGGCACGGAAGAACATCTCACCGGTAAACAGAATGACCCATGTCCGCAGAATCCGGAATGTATGCCAGAACACATTGTTCTTATTAAAGCCGGTCTTTGCATAGAATGCTTTCTTGACTGGTTCCAGCATCTCCCCGATCATCAGGATGACCAGGTAGTAAATGCCATAGAAGATATAATTCATCTGCGGTCCATGCCAGATGCCATTGAACAACCACACCGGTGTCAAAGACAAGGCACAGATACCGATCTTGGTAATGTACTTGCCAAACTTCTTCTTGCCATACTTGTTCCACTTCATGCAGAGCTTGGATGTCGTGACAGGATAAAACAAATATGTCTTGCACCAGACACCAAGGGTAATATGCCATCTGCGCCAGAACTCAGCGGCAGACTGTGAGAAGAATGGCTGTCTGAAATTCTCCGGCAATGTAATGCCAAACATCTGTGCCGAGCCAATGACAATATCCATGGCACCAGAGAACTCCATATACAATTGCACGGCATAGAAGATCCCTGATACAGCTGTCATTGCCCCGGTATAACTTGTGTAATTGGTAAACAGTACATTCACAGCTGTATTCAGCCGGTCTGCAATGACCATCTTCTTGAATAATCCCCACAGGATCCTCACACAGCCTGCCTGCAGTGCAGCAAGATGAACACCTTCGCCTTTGGTTAACTGTGCTGCGGTATCCTGATACCTTGCAATCGGACCTTCCATGATCTGTGGGAAAAAGCTCAGGAAAAGTGCAACCGAACAGAAATCATGATCTGCTTTCTCTCTGCCCCAGTATACTTCTGTTAAATAGCTCACTGCTTCCAGCGTATAAAAGGAAATGCCAATTGGAGCGGCAATTGTCAGAGCAGAAAGAGAATGATGACCAAGATCATTGATAATCCGGATAAAGAAATTTGTATATTTCACATAGAGCAAAGTACCAAACAATCCAAATAATCCAAGGATAAACAATGCTTTTCTTGTTCTGGATTTCTTTGGGGCCTTGTCAATGACAAGACCCATGAGATAGACAAACAAGGTTGTGGCTAACAGATAGATGATCAGTTTCTTGCTGCAAAGAATGAAATACATCCAGCTGAACAATAACAGTACATACTTGCGGAATCGTACCGGTACAAGCTGATAGATCAATATACAGCATGGCAGAAATAAAAGCAGGTAGATCAGATCTGTATATGCCATGTGCAAACCTCCTTCCACAGGTCATGCCTTACAGACATAGCACGTTTTCCAAGTTGCGATCATACTGTCATATCTATTGTCATGCAATATCCAGATCTTAAGATTCTCTTAAGTTTCATCAAACTGACACATTCAGAATAAGCAATGCACAAATCTATCAATTTCATAATTTTACTCTCAGTTTCATTAGCGATGAAACTGAGAAGATTTTCATGAAAATGAGAACACAGAATTGAGAAGCCATGATAAAAAGCGGCTTTCACCGCTCATTCTTATCATCTGATGAATTGATTACACGCTCAAATGCATCTTTTGATAGTGTATTTGCAATGCTTTCATCCGAAAAATCCGGCTGATCTGCTAATAACTCTTTCAATTCCTTTGCCGCCTGGGCTTCTGCAGCCTGATCTTTCTGATACTCTGATTCCAGTTCATCATCCGTCATTGAAGAATATTGCTTGATCTGATCTTTTATATTGGCAGGAAGATTGTCTAATGAACCATATAGTTTTTGATATGCATCCATTACCTTCTGATAGGACAATGGATTGCCCTGCTCATATTGTTCCATAAAGATACCAATCACATCACTGATATCATGCTTATAGTAGCGATATGCTCTCATCTTCATAGCAATCAGATATTCTCCGGAAATAGTGCGCACCTCCAGCACATTATAGAAAGTCTTGTAATATCTGCTGTATCTGCGTAATTGGTCACTGTATGAAGATGTATACATGAAATCCGAATTCATCCAGTCTACAGGCAGATCATTTTCATTTGCCACGCTTCTGATAGCATCATGCAGCAGTGATCCCTTTTCTATCAATGCATCAATATCAGTTGTAGCATTACGAAAATTGTAATTAGCAATAATGGCGCTGCCGCCGATCAGAACAATTTCTGCATGCGCAGTCTTTCCAGCAAGCTTTCGATAAGCTCTTCCCAATTGCCGAAGATAGTTATCAATTGTATCTCTGGAAAAATCATGCGACATCACGGATATCTCCTTCTGCAATGTTATGCTCCATAAACTCAGGAATTGCCTGATCAATGCATCTATGACACATCTTCATTGCCGGATCATGAGCATCCCACATGACAGCACCGGAAGGAACACAAACACTCTTCAGCTTAATATGCTCAAGATCTTTGTATGGCATCTCATACGAAAGATGATGAATGCGAAACAGATACTTGACCATACTGTAATAGTACAAAGACTCAAAACACTTTCCTTCCTTCCAGCAATTTGGAATCCGGTTCTCATGCAATACAGCATAGATAAAATCTGCATCACCAAGCCGTTTCAATTCGTGGCAGGTCTCAGATTTAAACCAGTCAAACTCTTTTGAACAGCAAACTTTCAGTTCTTTACTCATGCCTGTGTCCTCCTTTCCAAAATCATTCTGTTTTTGTATGAATATGATAATGCATTGCACTACCACAATGACAGATTTTTCTGCAGTTCTTCTCCCAGGCTCTGTATTGTCTTACTGAATGGTGCCACTCTGCCATTGCGCACATCTTCTTCGCTTTGTTCCAGAATCTTCAGCAATTCATTTAAAGATGCTGAATCTGACGTTTTCTGCTCAGTTTCTTCCTGTTCCATACGAATGCTCCCTTACCAATATCATTCTGACAGAATCCTATTCTGATGAAAAGCAGGGGGCCATCACCTAATGTGCAAAATCACCATTTTCATTGACAAATTGTCTTCTATTTCCGCTACAATGTTGGTATATGCCACTCTTTACATTTAAGAAGAAAAATACCGTCTATGTGCTGATGCACAAAGACAAACCCGTCCTGCAGGGCAGCTTTGATTTTGGCCGCCATGCCTTTGGAGAGGACGTGGAAATCATCAATCCAGATCTGTTGCCAGTGGGTGTGACCCACGAAGATGGCACGATCTCTTTGCACAGGCTGAACCACTGGTACCGCTGGCGTGGGATCCCAGGATACCGGGTTGGCCTTTTGCAATTGGAGGAAAGACTGGAGATCAAAGATCCCCTGGAACTATTGGAGCGTGAATATGCATTGTCTGTCTCTGATACCTTCTGGCGTAAAGCAGAGGATGATCCCATTACCTGGAAGGAAGTCAACTTCTTTCATCGCTCCTTTGACCAGCAGGGCTTTGGCCTTGCCATGTTCTCCAACATCGGTACACGGGCCGGCCACAATGCCCGCCACACCCCGAATAACACAACCTGCGGCTATCACCGCAAGGCATGGTTCAAACGCAATGGAAATCTCTTCCTGTTAAAGGGAGGAACACCCTTCTATCAGCAGGAACCCGTCAATGAATGGCTGGCATGCCGCATCGGCTATCAGCTTGGCATTCCGGCTGTTCCATATGAGAATGAAATCTATGAAAACAACCTGGTCTCTGTATGTCCTGCCATGACCAATGAAGACGTTGACCTGGTCACAGCCGGTGACGTATTGAACAGCGTGCATTCCAGTGCCAAGAAGTTCCAGTATGATGACTATATCAAAGCACTGGAAAACCATGGCATCCAAAATGCCAGACAATGCATCAGTGACATGCTTGTCATGGATTATCTGATGATGAACACCGACCGCCACAACCAGAATCTTGGCATCCTTGTGGATGCCAACACCGGCAGATGGCTGCAATGTGCCCCTGTCTTTGACACTGGTACAGGACTTGGCTGTCTGGTGGACGATGATGAAATCTTTGAACAGTATCACAGCCAGTCATGCAAACTGTTCAATGCCAGAAACTTCTCACATGAGATCCTGCTGGATTACATTGACTTGAAACATTATGACTTCAATGCTCTGGATGCACTTCCAAGAGCATATGGCAACCAGCTGGTCAAATACCAGGCCACAACCAACATCTCCAACAAGAGAATCAATGAATCCTATCGTCTGTTGTGTAAGCGGATCCTGATGATCAAGAAGGCTGCCGCAAGCATACAGTGATGAATGCCTGCCCCAAAGCAGGCATTTTTTGTTTGCATGATATTTATTACCCTGGGGTAATAAAGAGGTAATAAACCCAATTAGATCTGATACCTTGTTCGTCTTGCCTGGCCGGTTTTGACAACCAGGTATCTATTAGCCAATACATTCAAAGCACGGATCACCGTTGCTTTACTCAGGCCGGTGAATGAAACAATCTCACTGCTGGAAACAGGCTGATGGGTGCTAAGAGCCTGATAAACTTTACTTTCAGTAAGCGTCAGGTCAGGATGATCATCAATCACAGGCAGAATTATCTGGATCATTTGATCTTTGCTTTCAATGACAGGTATCTGCTTCCTGTCCTTGTATGCCATGCGGATTTGATGGAAATCCTCATCAAGGGAATCAATAACGTGCATGTGAAACAGGACAGTGGTCAGGATTGGATGGTATGAAAATGATGGACTGCCGGTAAATGCAATATTGATGCAGTTATCATACATTGCAATCTGTATGTTTGACTGATCACGCCAGTCATGATGGACAATCGCGTAAAGAACTGCCTTTTGAAAAACCGTCTCAGGAACCAGTTCTCTTTTCTCTCTCAGGATTTTCTCAATCACTTCTTCCTGATAGTATCTTTGATACATCATTAATGCCTGTTCATTCTGGGACAGCACAGAAACACCAGTTGCAGAAATCTGTTCCTTGATGATATTGGTCTTTTTCCCATACCGCACAATCTCAATGCCAGAAAAGTGATTATGATCCGCAAGCAGTCCAGCCGCATTGTTATATCCCGCTTCATCACTGTACAGACCTAGCACCTTCAGAATATCAACGGTCAGTTTTTTGATGCCAACCGTTTCTTTCAGTTTTCTTTCCAATACCGTAAAGGAGAGATTCTGATTTGCATATCCAAGCTGATCAAACGTTTTTTCTTCCATGGTGAGTACCTCACCAACATTCTACAGGATACATGTGTTATTGTGAAACGATTTTAGAATCGTCTCTTTTATGTTGACTCCATCAAAAAAGCCAGGACCTTCATCCTGACTTTGTGTCTTATGTCTTAGAACTTGAATGTATCCTTCAGGCCTGCCCACTTCTGATCTTTCTCTGACAGGTTGAGCGGGGTGCCATCTTCCAGGGTATATCCTTCTGCACTTGGTGTGCCGTTGTAAGTACCCTTGAGCTGCGGCCATTCAACACCAATCTCCGGATCATTCCAGGCCATGCCGCCTTCATCATTTGGATGCCAGTAGTCATTGACCTTGTAGCAGAACTCTGCTTCATCGGAAAGTACCAGGAAGCCATGGGCGAATCCTTCCGGAATCAGGAACTGCTTCTTGTTGTCTTCGGAAAGTGTGACGCCATACCACTTGCCATAGGTGGCACTGTTCTGTCTCAGATCAACAGCGACATCAAACACCGTGCCTCTGACAGCTCTGACCAGCTTGCACTGCGGATAGTGCTTCTGGAAATGCAGACCTCTGAGCACACCCTTGGTGCTCTTGGACTGGTTATCCTGAACGAAGTTAATGTGGAAGCCAGCTTCCTCCATATCCTTCTCATTGTATGTTTCCATGAAATAGCCGCGGGCATCACCATGCACCGTAGGTGTAATCACACACAGGCCTTCAATGCCGCCAACATTCTTCTCTACTTTGATCTGTCCCATCTTACAAACTCTCCACATCTAATTCATCAATATAGCGCTTGACTGCATCACGCCAGTCCGGCAGCGGTGTAAAGCCATTTTCAACAAGCTTGCTCTTGTCAAGACGGCTGTTGAACGGTCTGGCTGCCTTGCTCAGGCCATATTCCTCTGTGGTAACCGGAATGACCTTTGTCTTAAAGCCGGCATCCTTGTAAATCTCCTTGGCAAAATCAGCCCAGGAAATATAGCCGCCTTCATTGGTCGCATGATAATAGCCATACTTATCTGTCTCAATCATATCGACTAACAGTCTGGCCAGATCAAACGTATAGGTCGGTGTACCGATCTGATCATTGACAACCCGCACTTCATCATGTGTCTTGCCAACTTTGAGCATTGTCTTGATGAAGTTCCTGCCATTTTTTCCAAATACCCAGGCAATACGGACAATGAAATACTTCTTCAGTGTATTGGCAACGGCCAGTTCCCCTTCCAGCTTTGTCTTGCCATACACATTCAGCGGCTGATAGTCCTTGCAGTCAGGCTGCCATGGTGCGGTGCCCTGTCCATTGAACACATAGTCCGTGGAAATATAGACCATTTTGGCATCCAGTTCCTTTGCCGCATTGGCAATGTTCTGGGTACCGCCGGCATTGACAGCTCTGACCTTGGCCACCTTATCATCATCCTCGGCCATATCCACAGCTGTCCAGGCAGCACAATGGACAATGACATCGGGATGAATGTTCATCAGGGTATCATGCACTGCCTTTGCGTCGGTAATATCCATTGCCACATACGGCATTGTCGTGACGGCAGAACCATCCTGCACACCAGCATAAGCCGGGGCAATATCAGAACCAATGCCCTCATAGCCGCGCTTTGCCAGCTCATTCATCACATCATGGCCAAGCTGACCGGAAACACCTGTTACAAATATCTTCATCCAATTACCTTCTTCTTGCCATACATCTCTTCATAATAATTCTGATAGTCACCGGCAATGATATCCTTCCACCAGTCCTGGTTGTCCAGATACCACTTGATCGTCTTCTTGATGCCATCCGCAAACTTTGTCTCCGGCAGCCATCCCAGATCCCTGTGAATCTTGGCCGGATCGATGGCATAGCGCTGGTCATGGCCCTTGCGGTCCGTGACGTGCTGAATGAGAGATTCCGGCTTGCCAAGCTCCTTCAGGATAATCTTTACAATATCGATATTGCGCATCTCATTGTGGCCGCCGATGTTGTAAACCTCACCAACATTTGCCTTTCTGATAATCAGATCAATGGCACGGCAATGATCCTCTACATACAGCCAATCGCGGATGTTCAGACCCTCGCCATATACCGGCAGCGGCTCATCGGCCAGAGCTCTGGCAATCATCAATGGAATCAGCTTCTCCGGGAACTGGTAAGGACCATAGTTATTGGAGCAGCGGGAAATCGTTGTCGGCAGGCCATAGGTTCTGTGATAGGCATTGACCAGCAGGTCAGCACTAGCCTTGGAAGAAGAATACGGAGAAGAAGTATGCAGCGGTGTCTCTTCCGTAAAGAACAGATCCGGACGGTTGATCGGCAGATCACCATATACTTCATCGGTAGAAACCTGATGATAACGCTTGATGCCATACTTGCGGCAGGCATCCATCAGCACACTGGTGCCAATGATATTGGTCTCCAGGAAGATCTCAGGATTCTCAATCGAGCGGTCCACATGACTCTCAGCCGCGAAGTTGACAACCACATCCGGCTTTTCATCCGCAAACAGCTTGTATACACCCTCACGGTCACAGATATCCAGCTTCACAAACTTGAAGTTCGGAGCATCCATGATATCCTTCAGAGTCTTCAGATTGCCGGCATAGGTCAGCTTATCCAGACAGATGATCTCATCCTCCGGGTGCGCTTTTCTTTCATAGAAGATAAAGTTGGAGCCAATGAATCCCGCTCCGCCAGTCACGATCATTTTCATAGTTTACTTTCCCTCTCTTTTTGCAATCGGTCCCTGCACAGAACCACTCACCAGACTTCTCAGATACGCACCATACGGACTCTTGCCATACAGATCTGCCATCTTCAGAAGCTGTTCCTCATCAATCCACTTGTTATAGTAGGCAATCTCCTCCGGCACCGAAATCCGGATGCCCTGAATATGCTCAATGGAGCGTACATAGTTGCTCGCCTCGGCCATCGATTCCACCGTACCGGTATCCACCCAGGAGAAACCTCTGCCAAGAATCTGCAGATCCAGATCATCATGTTCCAGATAAACTTTGTTCAGATCCGTAATTTCATACTCGCCGCGGGGAGAAGGCTTCAACTGTTTGGCATATTCCACACAACGGTTGTCATAGAAATACAGGCCGACAACCGCATAGTTGCTCCTGGGGTGGGCCGGCTTTTCTTCCAGAGACAAGACATGTCCCTTCTCATCAAAGTCGGCAATGCCAAACCTCTCCGGATCCGATACATACTTGCCAAAGATCGTTGCCTTGCCAAGATGCTCGGCATCTCCCACAGCCTTTCTCAGCATGCGGCCAAAGTGGTTGCCATAGAAGATATTATCTCCCAGCACCAGGGCCGCACAGTCATCACCGATGAACTCTTCACCCAGCACAAATGCCTGTGCCAGACCATTTGGTGTTTCCTGCACCTTGTAGCTGAAATGCATGCCAAACTGAGAGCCATCCCCCAGCAGTGCCTCAAAGTTGCCAATATCATGCGGTGTGGAAATAATCAGCACATCACGGATCCCTGCCAGCATCAATGTGCTCAGCGGATAAAAGATCATTGGCTTGTCATACACCGGCAGCAGTTGCTTCGATGTCACCCGTGTCAATGGATACAGCCGGGTCCCCGAACCACCTGCCAGAATAATACCCTTCATACATGTACCTCCTGTAGACAGCAGAAGTATAAAAGGTGACGCAAGGTCACCTTCAAGCATTATTTTTACTTTTTTACGGCAAGAAACGCACCGGCATCCTTTGTAATCGTAAAACCACCCGCTGTCATCTTCACAACATAGTCATGAAACTCCTTGTAGCGGTCCAGCAGCAGCTGATTCTGATTGCCATGACATGACAGAATATAGGCAATCAAAGGCTCCGCCTCATGCAGGACAATCGAATCCTGATATTTCCTTCTTTCGATATCCCGAAAATAAGGAGACAGCAGTTGGGCCCCATGATCCAAGCCAAACTTCTCATACAGCTTGTCTTTGGACAGCACAATCTGCGGCGAGAATGACTGCACAAGCTCTGTGATCTCTTTCATATGCCTGGAACTATACGTACTGGCCTCCAGATGTCCATTCACCCTGAGTACCCTGGCACATTCCTGCAGCACCTGTGAAAGATCATCGCAATAAAACAGCATGTGATTGGCAATGACAAGATCAAACGTATTGTCATCAAACGGCATATGCGCTGCATCAAACACCATGCAGGAGAATCGTGCATCATTTCGGAAGCGGTTCTGCACATCATGAATCATACCGGCTGAAATATCCGACAGTACAATCTGTACATGCGGCGGCAGAACAGACAGATTCTGCTGCCACAGGGCACCATTGCCGCAGCCAATCTCCAGGATCTTCATGCCATCCTGAATGGATGCCTGCTGATACAGCCACACAAACCAGCCCAAAGGATTGGTGGAATAGAGGGAATGGAGACGAATACGGGCGGTGATATTGGCCGCATTCTGATACTGTGTTTTCAGGCTGCGCTCCATGGCATCACTGTCAATCAGGGCCAGCATGTGGTCATAGTCCACTTCCTGTCCCTTCTTTAATGCGGACATGGTTGAAGACAAAGCTTCCGCAACTGCCTGCATCTGTCCGATTCTTTCCTGTACCAGTTTCTGCTGCACCCTCATCGTCTCCAGAAGAAAATGCTGATCAGCACCTGCCATCGTCATCTCCCGGATATCATCCAGAGAAAAGCCAAGATACTTGTACAGAAGGATCTGCTGCATGCGGCCAAGATCTGCATCATTGTATAACCGTGCTCCAGCATCAGAATGAGCAGAAGGAGACAGCAGGCCGATGCGGTCATAGTAGCGCACTGTACGTAATGACACATGTGCACGCGCTGCAAATTCACCCGATGAATAATAGCCCTTCTTAGTCATCATCCACCAGCTCAAAGCGATACTTCTGCTCTACATCCGGATATTTGACATGATCCACCTCAGACAGAAACATACTCTTTGGACGCACAAACAAGCCATAATCCCCATATAAAGCCCGATAGATCACAACCACTTCACGACTCTCAGTATCAATGGCTTCATCCAGCACATAGTAGTACCTGCCCTTGAAGTGTCTGTATACTCTGTTTTTTACAAGTTCCCGCATATCAGTATCATAGCATGCATATCGGTAAAAGAAATGTACTGCAAGCTAAGTATGCATGTATAGACAGAAGATACACTGCCAAAATACAGCGTTCTTACTGCTGTTAGCTGTTATCAGCCAATCTTGTATTTCGTTCCCCTGCCTTTTCCTTCAATTGTGATATATTGCTTTTCAGCCATTGCTTTTAACAGCCCGGCTGTCTTTGACCTGCCAAACGGAACCGCAGCCGCAATTTCACTGATTGATTTTGGCATTGTTTTGCTTAGAATCTGATAGACAATCTTTTCATCTGCAGACAGCTTTTCCTTGCTGATGACCGGCAGAATGACATGAATTGAGTTTTCATAAACCTCAAAAGCCGGTTTCTGGATGCTGTTTTCATATGCTTCCCGGATTCTCAGAATTCCTGTTCCCAATATTTCTACAAGGTTCAGTCTGTAGAATACATTCCCCAATTTTGGATTTCTCAGTATTGAAACACTCCCCCTCAGATATTCCTCTTTGGAAAGACCGGGTGGCAGCCCTCCCGGTGATGATACTTCAATCCGGTCATCAAACATCATTATCCGGATATTGACATTGATATCCCAGGTTCTGTGAATCAGTGCATTGGCAACTGCTTCTCTGAATGCCTCTTCAGGTACTTTTTCGATTTTGATTCGATCCATCCCGTGAATTTCTTCATATTGATAATAATCACGAAATATTTCCATTGCTTTTCCGAGCTCATCAATAACCGATTGATGCTCAATAACCGCGCGTTTCAGAATCACATTGATGCTTTCCCCAAATCTGGCAATATCAATGCCAGGAAAACCATTCTCATCCGCCAGAATCTCAGCGGCATGGTTATATCCTTCCCCGTCACTGTATAAATTCAGCGTTTTCAATACATCCCGATTTAACGATGTAATACCGATTTTCTCCTTTGCCAGTCTCTCAAGAGTATTGAACGTCAGATCCTGTTTTTCGGCCGGGAGGTCCTCAAAATTGATGTGTTCACCCCTCAGGACCAGTCTGCTCAGTTCCAGACTGTCAGCCTCAATCGTGGCCGTGTCATTTCTTCTATACGCTTTGGATTTATATGTATACGGAGTATTTCTTCCTGACCAGACCACAAGTGTCACTGTTTTGTCTGACTCCTGAACGGACAACTCGTATGGAGGCTGTGGATGAATCGAATCATTAATCTTGTTTTCGATATCCAGACAGGCTTGTACCGGATCATCCAAACCAACGACATCACCATGATCATCCACTCCGAAAACAATCTTTCCACCATCGTAATTGGCAAAAGCACTTACGGTCTTCAAGAATGCATTCGTAATATCTGATTTAAACTCCAGTTGTTTTGTCTCTTTCATGATGGTCGTCTCCAATCTATTGTACTTTCAGGGTAAATGAATCTGCGTATATTTTCAATCGTATTTTTTTACAACCGAATTTGCGATTGTTTTCCAACTGTATTTTTGGCTTTTCACCTGAAAATCATGGCATAAATCAGGTTGAGATGGATCAAAAACCCATGATTCAATTGTTATTGCGTGTAAATACAAACGAAATCGGTCATAAATCCGATTGTATTTTTTTGCGGCCGGATTTATGACCGCTCAGCAGTTGTATTCTTTGCCAATAGTTTGTTATCTTTCAGGATCCGGCGGATCACATGTATGCAGGCAGACATCTGATGACATAGCAAGATAAAAAAAGAACCTTGCGGTTCTTTCTTGTTAATGCAGGATTTCGTCTGCCTTGTTCAAAGCACTGGCAATGACGGCATCCATGTCATAGTACTTGTATTCGCCAAGACGGCCGCCAAAGACAATGTTGTTTTCCTTATGGGCAAGTTCACGATACTTCTGATACAGCTCGGAATTTCTTGCATCATTGACCGGATAGTAAGGCTCATCGCCCGGCTTCCACTCAGAGGAATACTCTCTGGAAATGACGGTGCATGGGATATCCTTACCTTCATCATCCTTGCCAAACTCAAACCACTTATGTTCGATGATTCTGGTCCATGGTGTCTCTCTGTCTGTGTAGTTGACAGCCGCATTGCCCTGGAAATTCGGGATGTCCAGCAGTTCTGTCTCAAAGCGGACAGAGCGGTACTGCAGTGTACCCAGGCTGTAGTTGAAGTGGGCATCAATCGGTCCTGTATAGATCACAGTATCTGCCAGTGCATCAAACTGTTCCTTGTTCTTCAGATAGTCCTCATGCAGACGGACCTCAATGCCATCCAGCATATTGGCAACCATTTTTGTATAGCCACCCATCGGAATACCCTGGTACAATGCATTGAAATAGTTGTTATCGAAAGTAAAGCGCACCGGCAGACGCTTGATAATGAATGCCGGCAGATCTTTGCAGTCACGGCCCCACTGCTTCTCTGTATAACCCTTGATCAGCTTCTGATAGATATCAGTGCCAACCAGGGAAATAGCCTGCTCTTCCAGATTCTTCGGCTCCTTGATGCCGGCAGCTTTCTTCTGTTCCTCAATCTTCTCATACGCTTCCTGCGGCGTTACAACACCCCACATCTTATTGAAGGTATACATATTGAACGGAAGAGAATACAGCTCCCCATGATAATTGGCTACCGGACTGTTGGTAAAGCGGTTGAATGTAGCAAACTGCTGGACATAGTTCCATACCGTCTGATTGTTGGTATGGAAGATATGAGCACCATACTGATGTACATGGATGCCTTTGACATCCTTGGTATACACATTGCCGGCAATCTGATCCCTGCGGTCAATGACCAGGACCTTTTTGCCTGCTTTCTTTGCCTCATGTGCGAATACGGCACCATACAGACCAGCGCCAACAACAAGATAATCGTACTGTTTCATCTTATCTCCTTATTCTTAATACTGTGTATATTCCGCCCAGGTGCCATCACTCGGCATCCACTGGTTCTCACCAATCTGGTACCATGTATAGCCATCGGCCTGGGCCGTGGCGATGACTTCATACTCCTGTCCTGTTGTTGCAGAGCCAACCTCATTGCCAGACAGAGAAGCACTGTCTCTGACCTTGACGGCATCTGCAGTCACCTTCAGATGACCGACATAGCCCTCATGTGCATTAGCTGTTGCTGTTGCAGTTGGTGCAGGCGTCGGTGTTGGTGTCACGGTCGGTGTGGCAGTGGCTTCCACTGTCTCCTTCGGTGCAGCTGTTACGGCCGCAGTCTTATTGGTCAACTTGCCTTTGAGATCTGACACAATACTGCCGCCAGTGAAATGATCCACCAGATAGATACCGCCAGCCAGCAGTGCCAGAGTCAGGACAATGAATAACAGAATGGCCGGCAGCACAGAATGATGTTTCTTATTGTTCCTGTGATGTGTTTCCGGTTCCTGTCTGCTCTTCGGGGCTGTCTTTCTTTCTGTTTCTTCCTCATGTTCATTGGGATCAAACAGCGTATCCTCCAGAGACCTTCTCTGTTCACGGCTGGGATCATACTGCTTTGTCTCAATTGCCTCTTCCTGTTCCAGCTTCTTCATCTCTGCCGTTTCCTGAATCGGCAGATCCTTGACATCCAGATCCGTAAAGGCACCCGGCTCGGCATGACGGGGCTTTGGTCTATGAGAAGTCTGCTGATACTGACCATAGTAGTCATCATAGGAATTGTTCTGTGGATAAGAGCGCGATGTATGCTGCGAAGGCCGCTCATATGTTTCATCTCTTTCCACACGCTGATGGATCTGAACCGTCTGCTTTTTCTGTGCTGATTTATCTTCATCCAGAGAAGGCAGCACAAAGTCATCCTCATCCTCCAGCAGCCAGCCGCAGTGCGGACACTGCTTCATATCCACCGGCACTTCAAAGCCGCAGTTTTTACAAATGCGCTTTCCATTTGATGTCATGATTCCCCGCCTCCTTATATAACCCGTGATGATTGTATCATCCTATTACAGATTCCTGTAGACAAACAGCATGCGGTCCTTGCCATTCATATCCTTCAGAATCTCATACTTCCAGCCAGGAAGCGTCTTCTCCACAAGCTGCGACATCCGCTCACGCTGGTCCCAGCCCATCTCAAAGGCCATGAAGGCTTTATCTTTCAGCACCTTCTGGCAATCCGCAAAGATTTCCCGATAGAATTTCAGGCCATCCTCACCGCCAAACAATGCCACATGCGGCTCAAAGTCCACCACCGACTTTTCCATCTTCTCTTCCTGGGGAATGTATGGCGGATTGCATACAAGCACATCCACCCTGATGTTCTTCTCAATCAGCGGCTGCAACATATCGCCTGCCATAAACTGCACATCGGCTTCATTCATCTGTGCATTCTTTCTGGCCGTCACCAATGCATCCTGGGAAATATCCGTTGCCATCATATGCAGATGCGGCTCTTCCTTGCACAATGTGATGGCAATGGCACCGGAGCCCGTGCCGACATCCACGCAGTCAATGGTTTCCTGCTTAGCAAAGTACTGGTCCATTCTGGCCAGGATGTTGGCACACAGCTCCTCAGTCTCCGGCCGGGGAATCAGCACATCCTCATTGACGATGAACTTATACCCATAAAACCAGGAATACCCCAGTACATGGGCCATTGGTTCCTGTTTCAGGATTCTTGCCATGCCTGCTTCAAACGACTTCTGCAGATCTTCTGGCATCTCCTCCCTGAAATTGGCATACAGGTTATAGCGTTCCTGCTGTGACAGCTCCACCAGGAAGGCCATCACCGTCTCACTGGGCACATCATTGGCTTCACACAGCCTTTCATACTTTCTGACTTCCTGTTCAAATGTCACAGTTTCGCCTCCTGCAGCAGTCTCTTCTCTTCCTCGGCCTTCAAGCCGGCAATGATACCATCCAGTTTGCCTTCCATGATGCGGTCCAGCTGGGTAATCGTCAGGCCAATGCGGTGATCCGTCACCCGGTTCTGCGGATAATTGTAAGTCCGGATCTTCTCAGAACGGTCACCTGTACCAATCTTTGCCTTGCGCAGCGCACCAGCCTTGGCCTCTTCTTTTTCTCTTTCATATTCATACACACGGGAACGAATGATCGCCATGGCCGTCTCCCGGTTTTCAATCTGGGATCTGCCTTCCTGACAGTTTACCGTAATACCGGTTGGCTTATGCACAATGCGCACAGCCGAATCGGTCTTATTGATATGCTGGCCGCCGGCACCGGAAGAACGGTGCGTCTCAATCTCAAGATCATTGGGATCAATCTCAAAGTCACTCTTTTCCACTTCCGGATAGCAGTAGACCGTAGCCGTACTTGTCTGGATACGGCCTTGCGATTCGGTCTTAGGCACACGCTGCACGCGGTGCACTCCGCTCTCCCATTTCAGACTGCCATACACACCGCCGTCTTTTGCCTTGATCGAAAAGACAATCTGAGAGAAGCCGCCTGCCTCCCCTTCGGATGCCTCCATGACCTGTACCTTCCAGCCCTGGCTTTCCGCATAGCGGCTGTACATCCGGAACAAGTCACCGGCAAAGATATTGCCTTCATCACCACCGGCGCCGCCTCTGATCTCCATGATGGCATTGCAGTCATCCGAAGGATCATGCGGAATGAGCAGCTTCTGAATATGGACAAGCAGCTCTTCTTTCTGCTTTTCACAGTCTTCCTTCTCACTGGCTGCCATTTCCTTCAGTTCCGGATCTTCTTCCTTTGCCATCTCTTCGGCCTGCTGCAGCCGATCATCCAGATCACACAGCTTGTGATATGCCTCTGTTGGTGCTTCCAGTCTTGCCTGTTCCTTGCTCAGCTTTGTCAGCTTTGCCGGATCCGAAGCAATGTCATCCTGCATCATTTCCCGGGCAATCTCATCATATCTGCCAGCCATCTCTGCCAGTTTTTCCTTTACGGCATCCATTCACATTCTCCTGACTCTTAATTCTTCAAATCTTCCAGCTCTGTGCGGTGGGCATGCATGCGGTGCAGACGGCGCAATGCCTTCGCCTCAATCTGCCGGATTCTCTCCCTGGTCACATCACATGCCTTGCCAACCTCTTCCAGCGTCTTGGGCCGGCCATCATCCAGGCCAAACCGCATCCGCAGGATCATTTCTTCCCTTGGCGGCAGTGACTTGAGCATATCATCTACCATATCTTTCACCGCCTGGTTGTTCATGTAATCTTCCGGATTGACAGCAGACTTGTCTTCAATGAAGTCGCTCAATGTGCTGTCCTCTTCCTCACCAGCCGGTGTTTCCAGAGAAACCGGCTGCTGGGCAATGCCCTGAATTTCACGTACTCTCTCCGGCGTCATGCCATTGCCAAGTTTGCGGGCAATTTCTTCTACGGTTGGTTCCCGGTTCAATTCCTGCATCAGATTGCGCTGGGCACGGTTGACCCGCATGATCTGTTCGGTCATATGAACCGGAATACGGATATCGCGGGACTGGTCCGCAATGGCTCTGACCATGGACTGACGGATCCACCATGTGGCATAGGTAGAGAAACGGAATCCCTTGGTATAGTCAAACTTCTCCACCGCGCGGATCAAACCAAGGTTGCCTTCCTGTATGAGATCCTGGAAAGATAAGCCGCGGTTGGTATACTGCTTGGCCATGGATACAACCAGGCGCAGGTTGCTGGAGATCAAAAGATCCTTGGCATCCTTGTAAGCCTTGGAATCCGGCGGATTATCCACCATTGCTTTGGCAGCTGCCTTTTCCTGATCTGCCGTCAAAAGAGGGATCTGACCGATCTGGCGAAGATACTGCCGCTCGGCATCGCCAACCCCATGGCTGCGGTTTTCCTCAATGTATGGCGCAGCCACATCATTGTCATCCTCATCTTCTTCCTCATCTTCAGAGGATTCTTCATCCTCCTCTTCCTCTTCCCCATCAGAAGAAGAATCCTCATCGTCATCCGAGAACAGATCCTCCTCATCATTCAGGAAAATATCATTCTGCTGGCACCAGTTGAAAAGATCATCTTCCTCCTCTTCACTGAGATGATTCTTCTCAGCCATCTCCATGATATCCTTCTCGCTGATTTCCTCATTCTTCGAGGCCTTTTCGGCAAACAACTTCTTGATTTCATCCAATGATAAAAGCGTCTTCTTTGTTTCCTCTTTCACCATGACAATATCTCCTGTTCTTTTCTATTTTACAATGAAAACAGGATCTTTGCCTCCCCCACAAAAGTGCAAACAAAAACAGCTGACATCCATCAGCTGTCTGTTTGTCCATCTTACTTCAGGCCGTACTTCTTGTTGAACTTCTCTACCTGGCCAGCAGCCTGAGCAAATCTCTGGCGGCCAGTATAGAAAGGATGGCAATTGCTGCAGGAGTCAACTCTGATCTCCGGCAATGTGGAGCCTGTCTCAAACTCAGCACCACAGGATGTGCAGATTACCTTGGCCTTGTAATACTTCGGATGAATTCCTTCTTTCATGTTCATTCTCCCTTCTGCCTTACGCCTCTACGCGTGCGTAAAGAAAGTTGCGACAGTATATTACCATCCACAGACTGACAAATCAAGTCAGTCTTCTTCGTCATCCGCAACCTTTTCACGCCATACCTTAGCACCCAGGGCATTGAGCTTGTCATCAATGTGATCATAGCCGCGGTCGATATGATAGATGTTGGAAATCGTGGTTGTGCCCTCTGCCAGCAGACCTGCCACAACCATGGCAGCCCCGCAGCGCAGATCGGTGGCAGCAACCTTAGTGCCATACAAAGGTGTCGGACCATGGATCACAGCCTCACCCTGATGCACATCAATACTCGCACCCATCCGGCACAGCTGTTCGCAATGCTTGAAACGCTCCACATAGATCGTTTCCTCTACATGGGAATCCCCTTCTGCCTGGGTCATCAAAGCTGTCAACGGCTGCTGTAAATCCGTCGCAAAGCCAGGATACGGCCTGGTTGTAACATCAACGCATTTCAGATGATCCTTATGACGTACAGTGATGGAATCCACTGTCACATCCATGTCCACCCCCATCTCTTCCAGCTTTGATAACAGAGCTTCCAGATGATGAGGAATGACATTGTTGATCTTCATCTTCTCAGCCATCGCCGCAGCAATGATGATATACGTGCCTGCTTCAATACGGTCCGGAATAATTTCATGGAAACAGCCGGACAATGATGTCACACCGTCAATGGTGATGACATTGGTACCCGCGCCGCGGATTCTGGCACCCATCTTGTTCAGCAGAGTAGCCACATCAATGATTTCCGGTTCTCTGGCCGCATTTTCAATCGTTGTTCTGCCCTTGGCATAGACAGCTGCCATCATGATATTGATAGTGGCACCAACAGAAGAAATATCCAGGAAGATCTTGTCACCGACAAGCTCATCCGCATCAATTTCAAAGCATCCCTTTTCATATTTGACCTTGGCGCCAAGTGCTTCAAAGCCCTTGAGATGCAGGTCAATCGGACGGGGGCCGAGATAGCAGCCGCCCGGCATCTTCATTCTGACATGGTGATATTTGCCAAGCAGTGCACCCATGAAATAATAGGAAGCACGCAGCTTGGTTACGGCATCATCCAGCAGGTCCACATTCTGCATGTGGGTAGGATCTATAATCAGATGGTCCACATGGGGCTGATCCACCTGTACATTCAGTATCTTCAGTATTTCCGCAAGATTACGCACATCCGCAATTTCCGGAACACCAACGATGGTGACCGGCCCATTGGCCAGCACCGCCGCCGGAATCAGGGCAACCGTCGCATTCTTACTGCCGGAGATCGTTACTTCTCCATTGAGCCGGTGTCCCCCTTCAATCTTGATTACTTCTGGCATATGATTTTCCTTTCCGCCTCAAATGCAGCAGACTTATTGTACTGCAATGGCGTTACTGTGCAACTTTTCCAGTGTTCTTGAGCATCGCTTCCTGCTGCGTGAGCCGCTGCATATTAGCTTCATAATCCTTGGCAAACACAAAGCCATACAGAATATCTGCAAGCAGACCCATGCCTTCCCAGCTGCCAAGTGCCCTTACACCTGTACCTTCCGCATGAAACGCAGAGTGCAGCACAATCGTGGCATTCTTCTGCAGGCCGGTATGGGCATAACCTGTCAGCAGAATGATCGGAATATTCTTCTGCCGCAGGATCTCAGACACTGCCTGCAGGGAAGACGAATTTCCGCTGTAACAAAGCAAAATGGCCACATTGTCATCCTGCCAGGAAGCTGCTTCAAAAAGATCTGTATTAGGCAGAATCGGCAGCCTGACATCACAATTGATGCTGCGCAGCCGGGCAGCCAGTTCCAGCTGTACCGGATAGTCCGTGGAACTGCCATAGATCACAACTTTGTGATGTCTGGCAATCAGATCGGCAGCCTCCTGCATCTTATCCAGGTCCAGATCATTGAAGGTATCGGTCAATGCACGGTACTTCAAAGAAAGGATATGACGCGCAATGCCATCGGCAGAGTCATTCTGCTGAACCACAGCATTTGTGGCCTCATCCCCGGCAATGAAAGAATTCATTTCCCTTGCAAGCTGTACACAAAGCTCCTTATGGCCACGGAATCCAAGCTTCTTGCAGAAACGGATGACTGTACTCTTGGAAACATAGAGCTTTTTGGCCAGATCATCCAGCGGCATTTCAATGACTTCCCGTGTATGATCCAGAATATAATCTGATATCTGATTCTCCGCCGGGGTGAACCTCTCCCGGTTTTTTACTTTATCTCTTACAAGCATACACCTTATTGTAAACGGAAGATGAAGACTTTGAAAATGAAAATTGTCTGTGTCTTTCTCTACGTACCGTCTAAAAAAGCATCCCAGTGGATGCTCAGCCCTTCAGCCCGATGAAATACGTAATCCAGCGGACAATGATGATAATTGCAATCATCGTCCAGGTTACCATGGCAGGCATTGTCAGATGATGCTTATCCCGCTTGGCCCAGACATACCAGATACCAACCGGCGGCAGGAATGCACAAAGCAGATAGGCATACCAGTTTTCCTTGCTTAACAGATCCGTAATCCGTTTCTGTCCCTCCGCATCGGTGGTCTGTGCCAGCTCACTGCGGATTCTGTCATTTTCCTCTTTCAGCTCCTCTTTGCTGAGGCGCTTGTGGCGATTCGCCTTTGCCATACTTACTACCTCCAGAAAATCCTGCATCCTATTTTATAAGGAAACAGCACTGCTTTCAACAATATAAAAAATGTCTGGCTTGGGAAGAAGCCAGACCGGATGAAATGCGGCACATTGGGGGAAAGCCGCATTTTCCAAGAGCCTTTCTCAGAGCCAACCGAATTTCTATTTGGGGTGAGGACAGTACAAACAACTTGGTTAATACTGTATTCGGGGGAAGCTGGCTCCTCAACAAAAGACTCTTTGCTATTATACGTCGGATTCTCAGGAACCATAGATGTGGAGGGAAAATCACCAATCAAAGTCAAGAAACGACGCACTTTTTTACAAACATTTTGTTTATTTAAGCGGTTTCAACAGATCATGCAAAACAGGCTGTGCAGGAATATGCAAACGCTTTTCAAAATCTTCTTTCACCGGTATCACAGTGAAATGAAAAAACAAATTTTTCATGCAAATAATGTACAAAACTTCTGCTTGCGTCGTATACTTTCTGCAGGCAATTATGAGCATGAACAGAAAAGAACTTATCCACCGTACGATGCAGTACATTCTGGATCTGATGGATGTGAATGTAACAAATACATGTGAGTGTCTGGCAGAGAATGTCTATTGGATAGGTCTGCATGAAGGGCAGATCTTTCACAGTCGCAAGGAAGTGTATCAGAAACTGGGTGAATTTTCACAGCCTATGCATGGCCAGATTTCCGGAATCACCAGTACAGCCACAGAACTGGCTCCTTCGGCATTAAGCATCATGACGGAGTTCCGCCTGCTGTTTTCGCAGCCTTCCAATGTGTCATCTGCCATCATTATCAGAATTCATGTCATCTGGGCAATGCGCAATGGCAATCCAAGAATTGTCTTTCATCAATCCAGCATTGCCGAACCGATCAACACCTCCTCACAGATGTTCTCGTTCCAGATGGACACAACCACCTTGGACCGTTTCCCTTTCAAAGATGAGCGTGTCTTGATCCGCGGTCTGAATGATTATTATTTCTATTATCCGATCTCTTCCATTTCCTGGATGGAGAGTGTAGACAGATCGACCCATACGATGGTCCATCTCTTCAATAAGAACATCATTTCCATTGACCGCCTGCGCAGCTTTGATGCCAACTATGGCAGCAGTTTCCTGCGCGTATCCCGTTCCATCATGGTCAATCCCTTCTATATCCGCCAGCTGACACGGTATCAGTTGTTAATGGACAATGGTGATATCATTCCGGTTCCAGAGAAACGATACATGACCATCAAGAAAGAGCTTGCTGATTGGAGCAGCAGTTCCATCAAGCGGTAATCACAAAAGCAATCAGAAATACTGGGAATCACACATATCAAATGTGTGATTCCTTTTTTCTAGCACAAAAAAACAGCTCTGCATACACAGAACTGTTCTTTCAATTGTAATGTTCAGCTTAAGCTGCAGCAGCCTCTTCCTTCGGTGCCTTGTTTGCTGCAATAACAAACGGTGTGTACAGAAGGATCGAAGAAGCGAAGGCAATCAGCTGTGACAGAGCACCCATCAGCTTGCCGCCGGAAGCCAGGAAGCCCAGCAGTACAGGCGGAGTGGTCCACGGTGCATCGACTACCATGATCGGGCAGAAGCCGATTCTTGTCAGCACATAACCAATGATGACAGAGAGCAGCGGTGCGCAGAAGAACGGCACTGCGAACAGCGGGTTCATAACCATAGGAATACCGAAGATGATCGGTTCATTGATATCGAAGATTCCGCAAGGGATAGCCAGCTTTGCAATTGCCTTATAATCATCTCTCTTGGAGAACAGCATGATCGCAATGATCAGGCCGCCGGTGATACCAGAACCAGTCATTGAGAAGAATGTTGAACCAAAGGCGTTGCAGATGATGCTGTACTTGCCTGCAGACAGATAAGGATTACCAATCTCATTGTAGATCGCCAGGTTCTCAGCACTTGCCTGTGTCATGAATGCTGTTGTAACAGCAGACATAACGTTAGGTCCATGAATTCCGAAGAACCACAGCAGCTGCATCAGGAAGACGATCAGCAGATAGCCAGGCAGAC
>NZ_JAZHUW010000016.1:0-47502 GCF_036453465.1 Lactimicrobium sp. | reverse complement strand
TCAAGCAGAAGAAAGAAGCAGAGACCAAGGCAGTAGCACAAGCATTCCAGGAGAGTGGAAAGACAGCCGAAGAAGTGATTGCCTGGATAAAAAACACGAAATAGAAAGACAGCCGTTGGGTAAGCAAGCTCAACGGCTGTAAGCATTCAAGGGATAATATTTCTGGAAGTTAAGATTTAATAACCAGGAGTAATTAGGTTATTGAACTTAATCAAAAACAAGATCAACAAATTGCGTTTGATCTTGCTTCTTGAAGAATTGTTAATTTGATGTGTATGTCAGCCAATTGCCGCCATCTGGTACCCATTCATTTTCTGCAATGCGATACCATGTATAACCTCCGCTGGTTGTTTTCTCATATACTTTGTAGGATGAATATGCCTGTGCGGTTGTAACAAGTTCACCTGTTGTTGAAGGTGTGCTGCGGACATTGATTTCAGAAGAACCAATTGTGATGGTTCCAATGACTGTATTTGCAGATACACTTGGCGTAGGCGTTGGTGTTGGCGTTGCGGTAGGTGCCGTTGTTGATGTGGCAGATGCGGAAGCGGTTGCTTCTGCATTTGCTTTTGTTGTGCCATTCATCAGAACGCGAAAGACCTTGGTACCTGCAAATAGCAGCACGGCAGTCAATACAGCATACATCAGGATCGTTTTGATCACGTTCAGAGCCGCAGATCCTGTTTTCTTGTTTTCTTTCTTCATAGTCACCTCGGGATTGCCATCATTGTACACTCTGACTGCCCTGTTTTGAATCCTTTGCAATCAGAATTGATACAGCTTTATTGAGACATTGAATGTCTGCACTGGTATTTGGTGTTCCTTTTTCACCATCCAGAGTCCATGCAGTTTCGCTGTCAAAGCTGAATTTGATGTGGTCTGTTTTAAATACAGTGACGTAATTATCATCCGTATTCCCAGATGTAAGTTTTGACAGGATGCGGTTGATATCAATTAAGTTGTTGGGCTGCCTGATGAGAATGACTTCAAACTGTCCGTCATCTAATTCTGCGCTTTGAACAAGCGGTGATTGTACGCCGGCAATAGAGTTCGTATTGGCAACGGCACCAAAGATATAGTCACCTTCATCTGCAATGCCATCATGTTCAAACTTAACATGGGTATGGTAGGCAAGCCCTTCCGGGATACTGGCAATTGCATTCAGTGTATATGCGGCATATCCCAGTGTGTTTTTCCATTTCTGCGAGGTGTCATAGCTGACTCTGGTAAAGGCACCAAATGCGGCAATGTAATTAAAGTATTCCTCGTTGATTCTGCCAACATCATAGGCAAATGGAATGCCATTGGCGATGGCATCACATTGTTCCTGCAGTGTCAGACTTCTGCCATTATTAATGCTTCTGGAGAAGTCATTCGTGCTTCCAGTAGGAATATATCCGATTGGAGCATGGATTTTGTTTATTATTACCTGGCTGACAACATGATTTAATGTGCCATCACCGCCGCAGCAGGCAATGACATCATAGTTGTCATTCAGACTGGTCAGTATGTTTTCACAAACCAATCCCTGGTGAGGAATGATAGGGTAAACTGTGACAATACAGTTTTCTTTTGAAAGCAGCCGGATCATTTCAAAAAGGTCATTCACAGCAGAATTGGTGCCGGATGTCCCATTGGCTAGCAATAATACTTTCTTCTTCTCTGGCATAAAAACCTCGTATCCGTCACTATTATAAAGACCTTTTTACATTATCGTTACAACAGTTCCGGTGTTTTGCATGTGATTTTCAAATGCGGCAGAATTGTGGGAAATTGTTTAAGAATCCACCGGCTGTTTTGTGACAGTGCAGGCATGTGCTAAAATACCCAAGAATGTGTTTCGTCCATAGGGAGAGTCTCTCCTTGATTTGAAAGATATTTGGAAGCACATCGAAAAAAATGAAGCAACTATCAGGATGACTCTGCTAATAGATGCCACGGTATGAAAAATGACCACTGCTAAGATGTTCACAGAACATTCAACTATATGTTGTATACTGAATAAAGATTTTGGCTCAAACAGGAGGGACAGATGAAGAAGAACGAAAGCTCTGAGGAGAATACAGAAAAGATTGATGTGTCTGAGATCAGATCTAAGAATCGTAAATCCAAAAAGAAAAAGTATCTGAACCCCATACTGTTCTGGTTTATTGCCTATATTGCGGCAATTGTTTTTGTGTCCATTTTCGACAATATGCCAATGTTCCCTCGCAAATGGACATGGTATGCACTTGCTGTATTGACCATAATACTTGTTGCTTTGTATCTTTTTACAAAGTGGAAAAAGTCATCACGTATTCTGATGCGGGTGATCAACCTTGCCCTGGCATGCGCTCTGGCTATTTTATCCTGCCTGATGCCAATCTATAAGGCAAAGGTATCAAATGTAATTAACGATCAGAATGTAGAAAATTACATTATGATGAATCTTTATGTAATGTCAGATTCTTATAAAGAATCACATTCTGATCTTTTTACAGATACGACAAGTTTTTCTCAAAAAAAGGATGAGTTAAAAGATCTCGAGCAGTATTCTGATTCAACATTCATTACTACATTGTCAATTGATCAGGATAATCAGCGCAATGCTCTGAATGAAGTAAAGAATCTTTTGGATAAACAGGATTTGAATGTAACTGACAAGGATTCTTTGACAGACGCAGTATCTGCCTTGTACAGCAATGAGGCGCAGGTATTGATTCTGAATCAGAATTACGTCAGCATGATTACTGATACTGAAGAATATGCATCCTTTTCAAGTGATACAAGGGTTCTGTATACCATCAAGATCGCCAGTGATGTAAGTGTGGCAACTTCAGATACGGAGCTCACAACGCAGCCATTCTCAATTTTCTTTGCTGGAAATGATCAGGAAGGTGAACTATCTCTAACCGGAAGAACGGATGTGGTTATGATTGTGACAGTCAATCCAACCAGCCATCAGATTCTCATTTCTTCCTTCCCACGTGATTCCTTTGTACCAAACCCAGCATACAATAATCAACCAGATAAACTTACCCATCTTGGTTTGTCTGGTCTGCAGAATACGATGACGGAGCTTTCAAGCTTACTTGGTACGCCGATCAATAATTATGTTCTTGTTAATTTCACAACATTTAGAACGATTATTGATGCTTTAGGCGGTATAGATGTGGATAATCCATTTGCTTTTGACAGCGATCAGTTTGGTCCACATTATGAGTTTGCTGAAGGAACCATTCATCTTGATAGTGTATACGCATTAGCATATGCCAGAGAAAGATATCACTTGCCGAATGGTGATTTTGATCGAAATATGCATCAGCAGTTGATCATGAAAGCTATCATTTCCAAATTGACAAGTTCAGCTGTCATTACAAAATTTGATTCACTGTTAACGGCGTTAAAGGGAACATTCCTGACTAACCTAACGGATTCTTCTATTTATGCTCTCTGCCAGAAGCAGTTGGATGAGAACATTAGTTGGAATATAGTGAATTATCATATTGAAGGTACGACAGGTACATCCGTCTGTGCTTCAGCAGGTTCAACACCATTATCAATCGTTTTACCGTATGCCAACCAGATCTCCTTTGTCAGTAGTGAAATTGACAAAGTTGAAGCAGGTGAAACGATTACCCAGCAGGATCTTCCTGATGGCTCTGGTGTGCTCGTAGAACCAGTAGGCAGTTCAAGTACTGTATCTAACAGTAATGAATATTACGAAGAAAATCAGAATACAAACCAGAATCAGTATCCGGAACAGCAGGTTCCACAGCAGAATACAAATACTAATAGTAGTAGCGGCAATGCTTCCAATGACCAGCCAGCTGCGACACCTGATCAGAATAATGAAGTTGTTCCGACAAACGAGCCTGTTACGCCTTCTGACAATGGTTCTGCGAATAATGGGGATAACAGTGGCAATAATGGAGGCTCGGAATCTGACTCCGGTAATGCTTCAGGGGCAGGAACAGATGGCAGTACGGCAGGCTGATCAGAAGTAAGCAGGAGAGAAAATGTCTAAACGCAAAAAGAAAAAGAGAGTTCTGAGTGCCAGATTCGTATGGCTGTTTGTGCTGATCAGTGCCGCAGTCTTTGCGCTTATTATCTTTGGCCTTGCGTTTTTGCCAGATGATTGGAAGCTGATGGCACTGATTGTGATTGCTGCTATTGTGTTCCTCACTGGCATACTTTCGTATGCTTTTCAAAAAAGCAGGTTCATTAAAACCATTGACGTGATTTTGATTATTGCATTAGTTGCGGCAGATGTATTGGTGCCTCACTACGAATCATTGGTAGACAATCTGTTTGAAAATGTCATTGGCAATAAGACAACAGTCCGCCTGTATGTGATGAATGAGGATTATCGATCTGCACATCCGGAGTATTTCTCTGACAGTTCGGTTTCGACCAGTCTCAGTGATTATGGATCTGCTTCCTTTGCAACGTGTCTGTCTTCAGATAAATCAAATCAGAGCTATGCATTACAACAGGTGGAAAGCCAATTGGGCAATGTTGATACAGTGGATTGTTCCAGTGTGACGCAGGAGGCAGAATATCTGTATACAGCTCAGGCAGATGTGATGGTGCTGTCAGATGCTTATGTGTCTATGATTACAGACCAGGATATCTATGCCAATTTTAAGAATGAAACGACGGTCATTGCTTCTTATACAATTGCATCAAGTACCGCTAGCAGTACGGAAAAAAATGCTTTGACTGAGCACTCGTTCACGATATTTATTGGGGGAAATGATCAGGAAGGTGAGCTATATACAGAAGGCAGAACAGATGTCGACATGATACTAACGGTAAATCCAACGACGCATCAGATTGCGATTGTTTCTATGCCGCGGGATTCCTATATTCCTAATCCTGCTTATGGAACGAATGCCTATGATAAGCTGACGCATCTTGGCTTGAGTGGAATACAGAATACACTGGATGGATTAAATTCTTACATGGGACTTGGCGATACGTTAAGCCACTATGTGATCGTAAATTTCACGACATTCCGTACGATTATTGATGCATTGGATGGTGTAGATGTTGATAACCCATTTGCTTTTGACAGCGATCAGTTCGGGCCGCATTATGAGTTCTCTGAAGGCACAATTCACCTTGATGGTGAATATGCCTTGGCATATGCCAGAGAGAGATATCATTTACCAAATGGTGATTTTGATCGTAACATGCACCAGCAGCTATTAATGAAAGCAATCATTGAAAAACTGACAAGTGCTTCGGTTGTTGTGCATTTGGAGAGTCTTTTGAAATCGCTGGATGGTCAGTTCCTCACTGATCTTTCAGGTGATTCCATCTATGCTTTTGCCAAGATGCAGCTGAGTGAGAATATCAGCTGGAATATTGTAAACTATCATGTGCTTGGTGAGACAGGATCCAGTCCATGTGCATCGGCTGGCGGTGAGTATCTCTCTGTTGTATATCCATATGACAATCAGGTTGAATTTGTGGCACAAGTGATTCAGGATGTGATTAATGGATCTACGGTTGAACAGCAGGATCTTCCGGATGGATCGTATGACAATAGTTCCAGTTCGGGTACTGATTCCTATTCATCCGGATCAGATGGCTACTATGGTTCAGATAGTAATTCTTCCTATGACTTCAATTACAATTATGCGGAAATGGGGAGCGGCGGCTATTAGCCGCATTGGGGGGCAGATCTAACAAGGTCTGTCCTTTTATGTGATAGAATACGGCTCAGAGGTTACCTATGGCAAAGAAGAAAAAGAAATTAACAAAATCCGGGCGGATTTTTCTGGATATCGTACTGGTGGTATCACTTTGTGTGGCCGCGTTCTCAGGATGGAAAATCTATTCTGAGCTGCATCAGTACAAAGCCAATGATCAGAAGTATGAGGATCTGCGCCAGGCTGTAACGGTTGCTACACCGACCCCTTCCGCTTCTGCCTCTGCTGATACATCGTTGGTTACCGATAATATTGACTGGAGTGCTCTGCAAGCAATCAATTCTGATGTGGCAGGCTGGATCCGGCAGCCGGATACGCCAATTGACTATCCGGTGGTATATGGCTCTGATAACAGCTATTACTTGCGCCATACACTGGATGGGGAATACAGTATCTTTGGCACTATCTTTGTAGACTATCAGAATAACCGTGGCTTTGTCGATAAGAATACGGTGATTTTTGGCCATCACTTCTCCCATTATGATGATACGATGCTTACCACTCTGGATTACTACAATGACCAGTCCTACTATGATGCCCATCCATATCTGGAGTTTTTAACACCGGATACAGATTATCTGCTGTATCCGATTGCCGGTGTTGTCAAGCAGGGCTCTGATGCCTATGTGCGTACATCGTTTGCGGATGATGATGACTATGCGGCTTATGTGCAGAATTTCATTAATAACAGTACCTTTCAGTCAACCCAGACTTTTTCGCCTTCTGATCAGACGGTACTGATCAGTTCCTGCTCGGATCTGGTACAGGATGGCAGGTATGCACTGCTCTGCAAGCTGGTAAAGGCAGATTGACATCATTCAGGCCCCGGTATATAAACTGATAGTTGTGGGGAGGATAATATCCATGTATACAATTCAGGAAATGTATGATCTGGATCACACAATCGCAAAGGAATATCTGCAGCAGTTTACTTATCCGTGGGAAGCTCTGGCTGGCATCAAGGAATTGATTCTCAAGCTTGGTCCGACTCTGGATAAAAGTGAATATACAGAAATCAGCCCGAATGTCTGGGTTGCTAAAAGTGCAAAGGTTTTTGACAGTGCCTATCTTGGGGCACCGTGCATTATCGGTCCGCGTACAGAAGTGCGCCACTGTGCCTTTATCAGAGGTTCTGCTCTGGTAGGTGCCGACTGTGTGGTTGGCAACAGTGTTGAGCTGAAGAATGTCATTCTGTTTGATCATGTACAGACACCGCATTACAACTATGTTGGTGATTCCATTCTTGGCTATTATGCCCACATGGGTGCCGGCTCGATCACCAGCAATGTGCGCTCTGACAAGAAACTTGTGATTGTCCATGATGGTGATCATCAGATTGAAACCGGCCTGAAGAAGTTTGGTGCTATGGTTGGCAATCATGTGGAAGTCGGCTGTAATGCGGTCCTGAATCCGGGCACTGTCATCGGCCCCAACAGCAATGTTTACCCTACATCATGTGTGCGCGGTGTTGTGCCGGCTAATTCAATCTATAAGAATAATGGAACAGTTGTAACAAAAGAAGACAGATGAAGAAAAAGGCAATGAAAGGCATCATGATTGTGCTTGTGGTATTACTGACAGCAAGCATGATCATGACGATGTTGATGTGATGAGAAGATATTCTGGTGATGAAATTGATGAAATGGCTGCGGTGCTGAAAGCAGATGGCGTTCTGTCGGTGCCGACGGATACGGTGTATGGCGTCTGTGCCCGCATGTTATCTCAAAAGGCACAGGACAATTTGCGCCATGTGAAAAACCGTCCCTTGACCAAGGCTTTTCCCATCATGTGCGCCGATCTTTCTCAGGTAGAAACGATCTGTGAAGTGGATGAAACAAGCCGTAAGATCATGCAGGCATTCATGCCGGGACCTTTGACGGTCATATTGAAAAAGAAGAAGGAAGTACCGTCCTTTGTCAATGGTGGCATGGATACTTTGGCGATTCGTCTTGCCACATCCAAAGAACTGGCAGCTCTGATCAAGGCAGTGGGAGAACCGCTGTATATGACCAGTGCCAACCAGTCCAGCCAGCCGGTATGCACAAATCTGGATGAGATTGAGCAGCAGTGTCCATTGCTTGATGGCATGATGGAGGGCAGTGTTTCCTTTGGACAGGCAAGTACGATTGTGGACTGTACAAAGAAAGATCTGCCGATTCTTCGTCAGGGGCCATTGACGAAAGATCAGATCTTATCTGTATTGAAGTAAGCTGGAAACCGCTTTTTTACTTTGTGTCTGGTTTGTCGTTTTGCATTTCTATGTGAACACAGGTATCATTTCGCATTGTAAAGGGTTTGCAATGCGGAAGAAAAAAGAAAAACAAATACATACTGATACGCATAAGGATACGAAGAAAGTGCCGCACAAGTGGAAGGTGATCCATGTGATCTGCCTTCTTCTTGTTTCCTTTGCGGTCATTGCGGCACTTCTTTCTTCCTGGGTGCTGCGTACATGGCAGAACCTGACCATGGATGAGCTGATGTATCAGCTGTCTGCACCAACGGAAGGCACCGGCGGCGGGATTGTGGAAAGTGCCATTATTCAGGCTGGCATTCCTTCTGCCTTGATCATTATTTTTTTCTGGCAGTTATTCCGTCATACAAGGAAGAAAGGCTTCTATAAAAAGCTTTTGATCATCTGCCTGGTATCTTCGGTGGCAGTGCTTTCCATCACGGATATTTATGTATGGAATATTCTGGCAATTGGTGACTATCTCAACTATCAGACCCATCCATCCACATTCATTGAAGACAATTATGTGGATCCGGATTCAGTTTCGATTACTTTTCCCGAAAAGAAACGCAATCTTGTGTTCATCTATCTGGAATCCATGGAAGTGACATATTCCGATCTGGCCGATGGCGGCGGGTTTGAAGAAGATGTGATACCGGAATTGACCCAGATTGCAGAGAATAATGAAGATTTCTCGGGATCCCAGTCCATTCTGAATGGTGCCTATGCTCTGCCATATACAACCTTTACCATGGGGGCGATGTTTGGCATGACATCCGGTCTTCCTTTGAAGAACAATCTGGAAAACAATGACATGATCACCCAGTCCAAGTTTTTTGCCAATACGACATGTCTTGGCGATATTCTGGAGAATGAGGGCTACCACAATGTGTTCATGCTTGGCTCCAATGCCTCCTTTGGCGGCCGTCGTCTGTACTTTATGGAACATGGGGACTATGACATCATGGATTACAACTATGCTTTGAATACCGGCATGATTCCCAGGGGCTACAAAGTATGGTGGGGTTATGAGGACAGCAAGCTGTTCTCGTTTGCCAAGGATGAACTCAATGCCTTGTCACAATCAGATGAACCGTTCAATCTGACTTTGTTAACGGTGGATACACATTTTGAAAATGGCTATGCCGAACCTGGCATTCCAACTCCCTTTGGTGACAATCAGTATGCCAATGTCATGGCCTATTCTTCCTATCAGGTTTCTGAATTTCTGTCCTGGATGCAGGAACAGCCATGGTATGACAATACAACGGTGATTCTCTGCGGTGATCATCCGACCATGGATTCGGATTTCTGTGATGATGTGGCTTCCACGTATCAGCGGCGTGCGTATGTGTCCTATATCAACAGTGCTGTTTCAACGGATAATACCGAATACCGTACGTACAGTACGCTGGATGCGCTTCCAACGACGCTGGCTGCTCTTGGCGCCACCATTGAGGGAGACAGGCTTGGGTTAGGCACCAACCTGTTCAGTGATACCCCAACCCTGCTGGAGGAATATGGACTCAAGGATGTGACCGAACAGATTGAGATGAAGAGTACCTTCATGGAGAAGCTGGCCGATATTGATTTTTCAAGTGAATCTTTGAAGGAACGGCAGTCATGGTCGCGTAAAGAGGATCATGGTACGACGGTGTACGATACCAATTGATGAAAGAAAGACAGTCCTGGGAATTCTCCTCAGGGCTGTTTTGCGTCTTTGTTGATGAGATCGATGTAGGTGAAATCACTTAGCTGTGAAAGATCGCCATGGTGCTGGCACATTTCTCTGTATCTCTGGGCGCATTCATAGTAGAGGTCATCGCTCATGAGTTTTCTGTATGTTTCGTATAAAGCAGCCATTTCAAGGTCTTCTTCATACAGATAGACGCCGAAGTGTCCTCTTGCGGCTGCCATGGCATTGTAGTTGCGCATGCAGGTGTGATCTGCTATCAGCATCTGCGGGATGCCATTGACCATGGCCTGGTTATAGAAGTAGTTATTGCCATCATGAATGATGGCAGAGCAGCCGTTGATCAGAGTGCTGTCAGGCTCCTTGATATAATGCAGGTTCTTGTAAGTGTGAGCAGGTACATCCTTGATCCAGATATAGACATAGTAGGGTGCACCTGCAAAGGCTTCTTCAATGACTTTTGCAATGGCCTTTGGCCGGCTGTGCAGATCACCAAGGTAAATACAGACACGGTTGGTTCTGGTCCTGCGGTGTTCTTCGATGTTCATGGAGCCAAGACGCGTGATACTGGCATCATTTGGGAAAGGAGAACTCTGCAGAGGTCCGAAGGCAATCCTGCGCACACTGTGGGCATATAATGTTTTCAGATCGAGTTCCTGCTCGGTCTGTAACTCAGTCAATGCCTGGTTGATGCCATGCATGCAGCGGCTGGGAAACCAGGCGTTGCGGTACATGGAAGGATGAACGATGGTCCAGCATGGTATGCCATTGAGCTTGGCAGCGATGTTGGCTGCGGGCCGGTTGATGGCAATAATGAGATCTGGATGAAAGTCAGATATGGCATCCTGAATGTCCTGGGTATCGGAAAGCACGGCATTTTTAGAGAGCAGTCCCTGGGAATACATCCATTCTTCATAGGAGCGGTTGTCTGCCATCCAGTTGAATAACGGATGACGGGGCAGATGGGCCGGGTAGACCCGCACCTGGCGGAAGGTGTTTTCGGGATCGGTACAGATGGCACATTCCATGCCGGCAGACAGAAAAACATCTGCCATGCTGCGGGCAAGGAAGTAGGGGGCATCTGCTTTGGGATGTACAATCAGGGGAACAATCAGTATTTTCATCGTGAAATAATGATACCATTTTTGCAAAGGGGCCGCGCTGTGGATGCGTGGAGTGAACTATGAAGAAGAAAAGAAATGATGATGAGCGTGATACGGAAGAGATTCCGGTAATAGAAGAAAAGCCAAAGAAGAAAAAAGGATATGCGGCGGCCATTGTGGTGCTGGTGATTGTGGTGGGGGCAGCTGGTGTCAGCGGCTATTTGTTCAAGAAGGTCAATACAGCTGCACCAAAACCGACTGCTTCTGCCGTTTCAACGGCAACTGCCTCCACTTCACCTTCTGCCAGTCCGTATTGGGTGGTGGAGCCGGGGATGGCTATGGATGATCTTTTGATTTTGACAACTTCCACGTATTCTGAAACAAGTGATACAAGTGCCTGGGAGAAAACAGGCATGCCGGTGAACTGGGATGATGGCATGAAGGATAGCTACAGTACGCCGTTTGTGGGAGTATCGGAATATGGGGCACTGGCGATCAAGGATCTGGATGGCAGTGATGTATTCAGTGCCAATGTGACGTTTGACAAGGATAAGATCAGCTATGATGCTATGGATCATACGTTTGTCTATACAGATGGCGATACCGTGTATCGGATTTCCCGTGATTTTTCAACTCTGTCTGCCTTTACACCGACATCTTCCAAATCACTGAAGGATCTAGGTTTTGTGATGCAGGATGGAAAGCTTGTGTATGTGGAACATGGCAAGGATGGCAAGACGGCTTCGATTGTCAGTGATAAAAGTTATGATGCCGCTGGCCATCGCTCGATTGTGCCGGTGGTGGATGATTCTTTTGCTATTACGGGATATCAGGTGCTGGATGAAAGTGGGAATGCATTGCCGGAAGGCCCCTCTGGCATGGTGGTGAAGGACAGCTTTGTCAATGGCTATTATGCAGTTGAGGAAAAGAGTCAGGACCCTTCTTCGCTCATGGCTGACAAGGATGGGCTGATGGCCATTGTCAAAGCGGACACAGGTGAAGCAATTACGTCTTATCTCTATCAGGATGTACTGTACTTTGAGGATGGGTATTGTCCGGTGAAGCGGGATGACAAGTGGGGTTTCATTGATGAAACAGGCAAAGAAGTCATTCCGTGTGAGTTTGATAATGTTTCCTATGTGGTCAATAGCCATGCCTATGTATGTCATGATGGTCAGTGGGGGATTTTGAATCTGGATGCCTTGAAAGGCAATGCGTTTGTGACAATGGACGATCTTTTCCCTGCAAAAGTGACAGAGAGTGTCAGCGGCACGGTGACGGTGCTGGCAGATAATCTCAATGTGCGGGAAAAACCTTCTTCTTCCGCAAATGCGGTGGATCTTGTGTATAAGGATGAAAGCTATCCGTTTGATGCCATGATGGAAAATGGCGGCTATACATGGTACAGGATCGGGGAGGACAGATGGATTGCGGATAAAGATGGCCAGTATCTGCAGGTAGAAAAGAATGAAGGATAAGAAAGATAGGAAAGAAAAAGGAAAGCATTCACTGCTGAAGATCATCCTTGCTGTTGTGCTGGTGATTGTGGCAGTGACAGGTATATCATTTGGCATTTATGTCTCAGATTATTACAAGCCGGATGAAACAGCGATGGCGATACTGGAGAATCAGGGTGATGTGTCGATCCTGCAGGATGACAAGGGAAATGATACGGTGCTGCCACAGAAACCAGGTGATACCGGGATCATCTTTTATCCTGGCGGCAAAGTGGATGAGCGTGCCTATCTGCCTTTGTTAAAGAAGTATGCCGAAAACGGGATTACATGCATTCTGGTGAAGATGCCGTTTCATCTGGCCGTGTTTGATATCAATGGGGCTGATGGCATCCAGGCAGAATATCCTTCGATCAAAAAGTGGTATCTGGCCGGGCATTCGTTAGGCGGTGCCATGGCAGCTGTATACATTGCCAAACATGTTTCAGAGTATCAGGGTTTGATTCTGTTAGGTGCCTACAGTACAAAGGATCTTTCTGACACGGATCTGAGGGTGGTGATGATCGATGGGGATCAGGATCAGATCATCCATCAGAAACAGGTTGAGAAAAACAAGGATCATTATCCCCAGGATACCTATACATTCATGATTTCCGGGGGCAATCACTGTCAGTTTGGCAGCTATGGACAGCAGAAAGGTGATGGTACTGCCACGATTTCTGCAGAACAACAGTGGCAGGAAACGGTGGATGATACGCTGTCTGTGATTTCCTGATTGTATGAATTAGGTAAGGGATTGCAAAATTGTGCGTTGAAATGTGCATCATTCTCAAATATCATTGTTCTGGAAAAAACAGGAGGCAAGAATATGCTGGAAGTATTGAATCATCCGCTGATTACACATAAGCTGACCCAGATGCGTAAAAAGGAGACCGGAACAAAGGATTTCCGTGAGAATCTGGATGAGATTGCCGAGCTGATGGCCTATGAGGTATGCCGTGATCTGCCGACAAGGCCGGTGAGCATTGAGACACCGATTGGTCCGACTACGGGTTTTGAGCTGAGCCGTGAGGTTGTGATTGTACCGATTCTGCGTGCTGGCATCGGCCTGCTGGATGGTATCCGCAGACTGGTTCCGACGGCCAAGGTTGGCTTTATTGGCATGTACCGTGATGAGGAGACTCTCAAGCCGCATGAGTACTTTGCCAAGTTCCCGTCCAATCTGGATGAGGCTATTGTGATGGTTGTGGATCCGATGCTGGCTACCGGCGGCAGTGCCGTGGATGCCATCAACGCAATCAAAAAGCGCGGTGCCAAGACCATCAAGCTTGTCAGTCTGGTTGGTGTACCCGAAGGTGTGCAGGCTGTCCAGCATGCCCATCCGGATGTTGACATCTACCTGGCTGCTCTGGATGACCATCTCAATGAGAAGGGCTACATCGTACCGGGTCTTGGTGATGCCGGTGACCGTATTTTCGGCACAAAGTAATGACACAGTTTCTGCTGCGCACTGCAGTTTATCTTGTCTGCTTTGTCATGGCATGGTATGCCATGTCCGGTGTGAACTTTGAGAAGTTTCTGAAACCGGGGCATGTGGGGCAGGCATGGATGCTGTATTTGTTCTGTGTGTGCGCACTGGCATATCTGGCTGGCAGTTTTCTGCTTGCTTTCATCTATTTACATTGAGGAATTGTCCCTTTCGAAGGCCATATAGTGGCAGAAAGGGACTTTTTCTATGAGTGAGAACAGTGAAAACATGCAGAACTATATGTACTACCGCAGCCGTGTCTATGAAGCTCTGATGCCGGATCATGCCAGAATGGCCATGATTTCAGAGCGCAATCATCTGGAGCGCTGCCAGCTGTCATCCAGTGAGAATCTGGGTATCCGCATCCGGCAGGGAGATATCTGTTATACCGACTTTGGCCAGGGGTATCTCTATGAGTGTGCTTTCCAGCATTTCGGCCTGGTGCTTTCCATCTATGGCTCAAAGGCACTGTTAGTGCCGATGACAAGCAATGCCCTGCAGTATCGCAATGCCTATGATCCACTTGATAATCCAAGCGGCAGGAAACACCTGATGCGGATCGGCCTGGTGCCGGGACTCAGAAAGAACTCTGTCTTGTTTTTGAATGATCTCAAGTATGTCAATACAGCCAGAGTCATTGATGTTATGGGCAGAATTGATCCGGGTTCTGATCTTTTCATTGAGATCCAGACAAGGATCCTGCGGCTGATCATGAGTGATGGTAGAATAACGACATGCTTGAAGCGTATCAGGGAAAACGATATGTAGTGGGTGTCTCCGGGGGCAGTGATTCCATGGCCCTGCTGGCCATGTGTGTGCAGGAAAAGCTTGAGGTGCTTGCGGCGTTTGTCAATTACCACCAGAGGAAACAGGCAGATGAAGAACAGGGCTATGTCACATCCTGGTGCAGCAGACATTCTGTGCCTCTTGCCATCCTGGATGATCCATTTGTCTATACCGGCAACTTTGAAGCAGCTGCCCGGGTATGGCGCTATGATTTCTTTGAGAAGCTTATCAAAGAAAGAAACTATGATGGCATTCTGGTGGCCCATCATCAGGACGATCTGCTGGAGACATGGCAAATGCAGAAGGAAAAGGGCATTGTGCCCCAGTATTATGGCTTGCCTGCTGTGTCACACTGGCATGGCATTCCGGTATACAGACCGCTATTGTCATATACCAAGCAGCAGCTGGAAGCGTACTGCCAGAAGAATCAGATCCGGTATTATGTGGATGAAACAAATCTGAGTGGAGAAAACCGGCGCAGTCAGATCCGACTTGAAAGAACATTTTCCAGACAGGAAAGAAAAGAGATTCTCAAAGAGATTGAAGATGCCAATGATCATCTGAAAAAGGTCAGAGAGGATGCCATGTCCTGCTTTGATCAGGACGGCATTGATCTTGATGTTTATCTGCAAAAAAGGGAAGAAGTCCGGCTGAGTGCCTTGCGGCAGTATCTGGATCCGGATAATCAATATGCCTGCAGTCAGAAATATCTGCAGGAAGTGGATGCGCTTTGTCATCATCGTGATATTTCTCTTAATTTTCATGGCAGCCTGATTGGTAAAGAAAACCAGCATATCTATCTGGTACCTGATATGGGTGATTATCAGGATATCTATGATCATGTGAGCTATGGCAGCCATGGCTGCTATGTGATTTCCTCTTCTGGCAGCAGTGTGGAAACTGTGACATTAACGAAAGATGATTTTCCATTAACAATCCGCAATGTGATGCCTGGCGATGTGATCTTGATGCGGTTTGGACATAAAGCAGTGCACCGTTTCTTTGTGGACAGGCATATTCCACGCGCTTTGCGCACTGGCTGGCCGGTGGTAATAAATGCAAAAGGAGATATCATCCTGGTGCCGGGACTTGGCTGTGATCTGCATCATTACAGCACTGCTCCTTCCATGTATGTTCATGCCTGCAGCCTGATGGAACTTGCCAGGAAGAATCATCATTGACAGAAATTGTAGAATCATACAATACTCTGTCTGCAACAGGGGTGGGGTATGAGTGAAAATGATGTTAGAAATCAGAAGAAAGATCGGATGAACAGGAAAGAATGGACTGATCTGACAGAGATTCTGGATCTTTTTACGGATGATTTTATGAATGAAGTGAGTGAGCTTCCTTTGGAAAGACGTGAAAATCTCTGATTTTTCTGACTGCTGTAAAGAAAATCTGCCTGATTGGTCTTAAGGTGTCAGCTAACAGAGGCAAACGATTGCTGAAAGGCTTCCATGCTGTGGTATCATATCTGACATGGAGGCATTTTCTATGTGGGAAAACAATGACATTGGAAAAGTGCTGGTCAGTGAAGAGCAGATTGAAAAACGTGCCGCAGAGCTTGGTAAGCAGATTACCGGGGATTATAAAGCAGTTGGCCGTGCTCCTTTGCTGGTAGCGCTGTTGCGTGGTTCAGTGCCGTTTCTGGCTGAGCTGATCCGCCATATTGACCTTGATATTCAGTATGACTTCATGGACGTCTCATCCTATGAAGGTACAGAATCCATCGGTGATATCAAGATCATTAAGGATCTTGATACTTCCATCAAGGGTGTGGATATTCTGCTGGTAGAGGATATTGTCGATACAGGCAGAACGATTGATACCGTTGTGAAAATGCTGAAACATAAAGGGGCTGCCAGTGTGAAGGTCGCAACTTTGCTGGATAAGCCTTCCCGCCGCATCAATGATATGAAAGCTGACTATGTCGGCTTTGAGGTGGCAGATGAGTTTGTAGTCGGCTTTGGCATGGACTACAACCAGAAGTACCGCTGTCTGCCTTATATCGGGGTGCTGAAGGATGAATGTTATGCTGGTAAGGAGCAGTAAGAATGCAACAGAAAAATGATGCTAACAAGTGGCTGCGGTTTCTGCCGTATGTCATTCTGATTGCCGCAGTGATTTCATTGTTCACAATGAATCCCGGCAGTTCCTCACAGGAGCTGGATTACAATACTCTGCAGGATGTGCTGGTAAACCAGGATGTGACCCAGGCATCTCTGTCCGTGGGCTCCAATGTGACAACCATCAAGGGTGTCTATGAGAGCAATGGCCAGAAGGTAGCCTTCAGCTCCAAAGTACCGAGCACTTCGGATGAGATTGCCAAGGTCATGACAGATCTCAGCGGTGCCAGAATTTCGGTGGTGGATGCGGATGCGTCCAATGCCTTCCTGGATACACTGCTGTCCTTCCTGCCGGTTGTGCTGATGTTTGGTGTGACCATCTGGATGGTCAACCGCATGGCCGGGGCTGGTTCTGCCAACAAGCAGGCCTTTGATTTCTCCAAGTCCCGTGCCCGTCTGGAAGGCAAAGTCAAGGTGCGCTTCTCAGATGTGGCTGGCTGTGATGAAGAAAAAGCAGAGATGGCCGAGATTATCGACTATCTGAAATATCCAAAGAAGTTTGAAAGAATGGGAGCCAGAATTCCGAAGGGCATTCTGCTTTCCGGACATCCTGGTACTGGTAAGACACTGCTTGCCAAGGCTGTGGCAGGTGAAGCCAATGTGCCGTTCTATTCCATTTCTGGTTCTGACTTTGTTGAGATGTTTGTCGGTGTTGGTGCCAGCCGTGTGCGTGATATGTTCAAGAAGGCCAAGGAAACAGCACCGTGCATTATCTTTATTGATGAGATTGATGCCGTAGGCAGACAGCGTGGCGCCGGTTTTGGCGGCGGCCATGATGAGCGTGAACAGACATTGAACCAGCTGCTGGTTGAGATGGATGGCATGGAAGACAATACAGGTGTTGTGGTCATTGCCGCAACAAACCGTCCGGATGTTCTTGATCCGGCCCTGCTGCGTGCCGGCCGTTTTGACCGTCAGATCACGGTTTCTCTGCCGGACCGCAAAGGCAGAACGGCCATTCTCAAGGTTCATGCCAGAAACAAGCACTTTGCCAAAGATATCGATCTGGATGCACTGGCCAAGCGTACACCTGGTTTCTCTGGTGCTGATCTGGAGAATGTGCTGAATGAATCTGCCATTCTGGCTGTGCGTGAAAATCTCAATGAGATTGGTATGAAGCAGATTGATGAAGCCATTGACCGTGTCATGATGGGACCTGCCAAGGTATCCCGTACGTATGATGAAAAGACCAAGAAGCTGGTTGCTTATCATGAGTCCGGCCATGCCATCGTTGGTTTGTATCTGGATGATGCCCAGGTTGTACAGAAAGTCACGATCATTCCGCGTGGTCAGGCAGGCGGCTATAACCTGATGACACCGAAGGAAGAAAAGATGATGAATACCAAGAATGATCTGCTGGCAACGATCACGTCCTATATGGGTGGCAGAGTTGCCGAAGAGCTGTTCTTTGATGATGTCACCACTGGTGCTTCCAATGATATTGAGCGTGCTACCAATATTGCCAAGGATATGGTTACTCTGTATGGTATGAGTGATCTTGGCCCGATCAAGTACAACTCTGGTTCTGAGAATGTCTTCCTGGGCCGTGATTACAACTCTCCGAACAATGTGTCCGGTCAGGTGGCATTTGAGATTGATGAGGAAGTACGTAAGATCGTCAATGAATGCCATGACAAGGCAAAGGAAGTCATCTCTGAACATAAGGATGAGCTGATCCGCATTGCCAATGCTCTGATGGAGTATGAGACACTGACAGCTGAGCAGATCCAGAAGGTTGTCAAGGGTGAGCCGATTGAGGATACCCCTGCAGACAAGCCTGCCGAGAAGCCGGCTGAAACAGCAGCGTAATTGATGTATCTATGAATCCGAAGGATGATCCTGTCCTTCGGATTTTTTGTGTCTTGCTTATTCTGTTGATGCGTCCAGCGGGTTCAATAATACATTGTGAGCTGACTGTCAAAAATTCTTCCTGATAAGTTTGAAACAGGTCATCCTGTTTAAATTAATGCTTGACATCATCATGCTTACATTTTTTAATATTTTTACTTTTTCTTAACATTGCGGAGGGGATGAGATGGAAATAGTGGAAGGAATGATCAGCTTGCTTTTTTCACCATTGATTTCTTTGAAAATCTGGCGGAACAGGCAGGATAAGAAAACATTGGATTTCAATGATCTGCTGAATTATGGGATTTTTGCTCTGTTGAATATGATTATTGCAAAATTTGTGTGCAAAGTGATACCGGTGCTGAATGGAATGCGTCCGTGGGATGGGGCATATGCAGTCATTGCTTTCATTGCAGCAGCCCTGCTTCCTTACGTTATTGAAGCAGTACAAAAGGCATTCCATGGAAATGTGGAGATCACGCGGAAATGAAGAAAGTGATTCGTGGTATACTTTTGACTGTTTTTTTCATCGTTCTGTTTGTTTTACTGACTGTCGATATTGCCGGGAATTATCTTCTGGACTGGTTTAATGAAAGATTCGGTGTTTCGTTCAGGGAAATCTTGTATACGATTCGCTCGCCGATGAAAGGCGCGGACAGTGATTTTCTGTGGGAAGCTGTGCACTACTGTCTGCCAGGCATTTTATTGGTGCTGGCACTGATCGTGATCATCCTTTTCTGGGATAGAGGCGTCATGCGCAAAGTAAAGACAGTTGTTTCCATCAATGTTTTTAATAAAGTGAACCTGCATCTTCATGTTAACCTGCTCAATCGGCTGTTGGCTATTGTACTGGCGGTTTGTATGCTCTGTTCTTTGTGGACGAGGGCAGATGCCAGTTTATCAGTGAAAGATTATGTTTCTTCGTTGAAAGACCAGACTACAATCTATGAAGATTATTATGTGAATCCGGATAACGTAAGTATAATTCCGACAAATGAGGAAAAGAAAAATCTGATTTACATTTATATGGAGAGCATGGAGACAACATATGCCTCCGAAGCGGCTGGCGGTCATCAGCCTGTCAATAATTACATTCCGAATCTAACACAGCTGGCAGATGATAATATCAATTTCTCGAACAGCAATCAACTGGGCGGCTGGCATACAGTAAACGGAACAGGTTGGACAATGGGGGCATTGTTTGGCACAACGTCAGGTATACCGTTTACCTTTCCGGTAGATGGGAACTCGATGAATGATCGTGAGAATTTTGCGTCTGGTTTGACTACGCTGGGCGATATATTAAATGCGCAAGGCTACAATCAGGAATTCTTATGCGGCTCAGATGCAACTTTTGCCGGGCGCGATGAATATTTTCAGCAGCATGGGAATTATGAGATTTTTGATTACTATACCGCGATTGAAAAAGGCTATATTCCAGAAGACTATTATGTCTGGTGGGGTTATGAAGATAAATACCTGTACCAGATTGCAAAAGATGAAGTGACCAGGCTTGCATCAGAAGATGAACCATTCAACCTTACTTTTCTTACGGTTGATACACATCACGTTGATGGATATGTTTGCGATCTCTGTCAGGATGAATATCCAGATCAGTTAGCAAATGTTGTGTCTTGTGCAGATCGGCAGGTCAAGGATTTTGTGGACTGGTGTATGGAACAGCCATTCTTTGAGAATACACAGATTATCATAACGGGTGATCATCCACGCATGGACAATGATCTCGTGGCAGATGTGGATTACTATGATCGTACAATTTATAACTGCTTTATCAGTAATGATGAGCCGACTGATGTAAACATGGAAAACCGGGAATTCAGCCCCCTGGATATGTTTCCAACAATTCTTTCCTTTCTTGGATTTGATATTGAAGGCGATAGATTGGGACTCGGCGTCAATCTCTTTTCTGATCAGAAAACTTTAATGGAAAAGATGGGATATGACCATCTTAATGCAGAGCTGTCGAAATATTCTGCATATTACATAGCACACTTCTCATGATGAAATGAAACTTCTGCCTTGATGAAAGCGTACTGGAAATTTCATTGCCTGGCGGAATGTGTGATCCTGAAATACGGGATAATGGTGATGAGTGGGTAAATATCTATCGGAGAAGCAGCCATACTGACAGTAATACTAACGGAAAGACTAACAGAAAGACTGGCACAAACACTGACAGAAAGAGGAGATCCTTTTGGCAATACGTGCTGGTCCCTCTGTCCTTTTTGTGTGATTTGCTATAATGGGTGGCATGGATAATCAGAGTGTGAAAACAAAAGTATTCAGTGTGCTTCTTGGCATTGGCACAGGCCTGGGCATGGCGGTGGTTGTGCTGTTTGGCATGATCCGTTCGGAGTATGCCTTCTGGACGCTGCCTTTTTTCCTGACAGTTGTGATTGGGATGATGCTGCCGGGGGTGCTGGATACCATCGATAAAAAGGGGATGATCCCCTGGCTGGCGGAGAGTGTGATGTGTGCTGTATCGTTTGTAATCTGTGTTGGTTACAGCTTTGCGGTAACTCGTTCTGTGGCAGCAAGCAATATGCAGGCACAGATTGTGCTGTATGCATTGATTGTGCATAGCTGTGCCCTCCTGCGTATCCTGATACAGAATAGAAAGAAGTGATGGGGATGGGTGTTTTAAGCAAGTGGGGAGAGGCACTGGATCTGAACCATCCGCTGCCAGAGTATCCCCGTCCGCAGTTTCGCCGCAAACAATGGCTGAATCTGAATGGCATGTGGGAATACCAGATTGTGCAGGGAAATGCCGAAACCATTCCCGATGGCTGGAAGTATATCTGTGTGCCGTTTGCCTTGGGCAGTGCCTTGAGCCAGACAGATGAGAATCTTTCTCCGGGTGAGACATTGTGGTACCGGCGCTATTTTGCCTGGAAACCGGATGAAGGCAGAGTGATGCTCAATTTTGAGGCAGTGGATCAGACATGCATCGTCTATGTCAATGGTGTTGAAGCTGGCCGGCACTTTGGCGGCTATGCTCCGTTTTCCCTTGATATCACCCATCTGATCAAATACCAGAATACGTTAATGGTCAGGGTGAAGGATGCCTCTGATCAGGGTGTGTGTGCCTTTGGCAAGCAGCGTCTCAATCCCAAGGGCATCTGGTATACACCAACAGCGGGTATCTGGGGCACTGTCTGGCTGGAACAGCTGCCTGTGCATGCGGTTGAAGATCTCAAGATCACACCGGACTTTGATCATCATCAGGTCTTTCTGGAACTGGCTGGTCCGTTCCATCAGGCCAGGATCATTGTGTCAGCCCGGGATGGCTCCTTTCATCATGAAGGATTGACAGAGGATGGCCATTACATCGTGCCGATGGATGACTTCCATGCCTGGCGGCCGGATGATCCGTTTCTGTATGATGTGGAGATTCTGACCGAGGATGATGATGTGCAGAGCTATTTCGGCATGCGATCTTTTACTTCCTGCCATGATGGCTCCGGCCATATCCGCTTTGCCTTGAATCATCAGCCCTTGTTTTTAAGCGGTCTGCTTGACCAGGGGTATTCCTGTGATGGCATGTATACGTATCCAAGTGAAGAGGCAATGAAGTACGAACTGTCTGCAGTGAAGGCAATGGGCTTCAATATGCTCCGCAAGCATGTCAAGCAGGAAAACAGACGCTGGTATTACCTTTGTGATACGATGGGAATCCTTGTCATGCAGGATATGCCCAATGGCGGCAATACGTTCTCTTTCTGGACCCACCAGGCTCTGCCAATGATTGGCATCCGCACGCTGAATGATGGCAATTACCGCCGCTTTGGCAGAGAGAGTGAAGACAGCCGGCAGATGTATATGCATGAACTGGATGAAATGCTGGATACACTGTATAACTGTGTATCGATCTTTGCATGGGTGCCCTTCAATGAAGGCTGGGGACAGTTTGACAGTTGTCAGGTGAGTGACCATATTGCGGACTATGACACGACCAGACTGATTGACAGTGCTTCGGGCTGGCATGATCAGGGCTGCGGGGATTTCAATAGCCGCCATGTGTATTTCCATGCCTTCCATGTGCCGCGTCTGGACGAGCGGATTCTGCTGTTATCGGAGTTTGGCGGCTATGCGTATCTTGAATATGGCCACAGCAATGCCGACAAGCTGTTTGGCTATAAGAAGTTCCGTGACAAGCGTGATCTTGATCTGGCTATCAATGCTTTGTATGAACATGATATTCTTGCCAATATTGATGATGGTCTTGCTGGCTGCATCTATACGCAGCTGAGTGATGTGGAGACCGAATGCAATGGTCTTTTGACGGCGGACCGCAAGGTGGTCAAGATCGATATGAAGAAAATGAAGAAGATGAATGAAAGAATGCAGAGGAAATTGTTATGATGCAGGATGAAATTGTAATAGCAGAGGCCCTGGATGGGCAGGTACGCATTCATGCGGCCAGAACGACGACCGTGTGTGAGCAGGCACGTGCCACGCACCATTGCATGCCGACCAGTGCTGCTGCATTGGGGCGTGTTTTAACAGTCACAGCGTTGATGGCCAGTGATCTTAAGGATCCCAAGGCAAAGATTACAAGTGTATTCAATGGCCATGGACCTGCGGGCACGGTACTGGCACAGGGGGATGGCGATGGCCATGTGCGCGGCTTTATCGGTGATCCTAATCTGTACCTGGTCAGAAAAGACGGCCATCTGGATGTAGGCAAAGCCATTGGAACCAATGGCACCTTAACCGTGATCAAGGATCTTGGCTTGAAAGAGCCTTTCTCCGGTGTGGTGAATTTACAGACAGGAGAAGTCGGTGATGATTATGCCTATTACTTTGCCTTGAGTGAACAGGTAAGAAGTGTGGTGGCAGTTGGCGTGCTTGTTGCCCCGGATAATACAGTCAAAGCAGGCGGCGGTATGATTTATCAGCTGATGCCGGAGGCCAGTGAGGAAGCGATCGAATATTGTGAGAAGGCCGCAAAGACCATGAAGCCAATGACCGAGATGGCAGACAGTGATCTGAGTGTAGAACAGATGATTTTTGCGGTATTCCCGGATGCGAAGATTCTGGAACATCAGCCGATTGCCTATTACTGCGGCTGCTCCAAGGAACATTACCGGGCTGCACTGGCGACGCTGCCTCTGAAGGATCTCAAGGAACTGGTGGCAGAGAACAAGCCGGCTGAGATTGTGTGCCAGTATTGTGGCAAAAAGTATGAATATGCGCCGGAAGAGCTGCAGAAGATTGTGGATGAGAAGGTATGTGGAACATCGGCAGGGTCGAAATAAGCAATCCGTTTGTGGCAGCTCCGCTGGCTGGCATTTCCAATCCTGTCTATCGACAGTTAAGCCATGACTTTGGCGCAGGTCTTGTTGTATCGGAGATGATCTCTGACAAGGCTCTGCACTATCACAATGCCAAGACATTTGATATGTGCCGCACTTCTGCTCATGAACATCCGGTATCATTACAGTTATTTGGATCGGATCCGGATACCATGGGCGAGGCTGCCAGATATCTCAGTGATCATACGGATTGCGACATCATTGATATCAATATGGGCTGTCCTGTCCACAAGGTGTTGAAATCTCATGCCGGATCCTGGCTGATGCAGGATGAAGATCTGGCGGCGGAAATCGTTAAAGCTGTCAAGAATAATACGGACAGACCCGTGACTGCCAAGATCCGGGCTGGCTATGACAGCAGCCATATCAATTGTGCTTCTTTTGCAAAGCGCCTGGAGGAAGCAGGTCTAGATGCCATTGCGGTGCATGGCCGCACCCGTTCGCAGATGTATCAGGGATCGGTGAATCTTGCATATATCCGCATGGTCAAAGAGGCAGTGTCGATTCCGGTGATTGGCAACGGGGATATCAAGACAGTGGAAGATGCGGACAGAATGCGGAAAGAGACGGGTTGTGATGCTGTCATGATCGGCCGTGGTTTATTGGGACGGCCGTACTTTCTGCAGGAACTGAATGCCCATGAAGAGGGCAGGCCATACAAGGAGCCATCCTATGAAGAGCGTTTGTCTTTGTGCATGCAGTATGCCAGGGATCTGTGTGATCTGGAAGGCATACATGATGGCATGCATATGATGCGGGGCATGGCGCCATGGTTTTTAACCGGCATGCCCTATGCGGCATCGTATAAGGCAAAGATGTCTTCCCTGGAAAATCTGCATGATCTTGAAGTGATATTATCTGACTATCGCAAGAAACTGGAAGAGGGGGAAGAATTGTGAAGAGAGATCAGTTTCAGTCCCGCCTTGGCTTTCTGCTTGTTTCGGCAGGCTGTGCCATTGGCATCGGCAATGTCTGGAAGTTTCCATTTGTAACAGGACAGAATGGCGGCGGTATCTTTGTGCTGTTCTACCTGCTGTTTCTGATTATTATGGGTATTCCGGTTCTGACCATGGAGCTGGCCATCGGCCGGGCTTCCCGGCAGTCTGCTGTCAAAGGCTACAAAACGCTGGAAAAACCGGGCTCAAAGTTTCATATCCATGGCTGGTTCTGTGCGATCGGCTGCTATCTGTTAATGATGTATTACACGACTGTCTCGGGATGGATGCTTGGCTACTTTTTTAAATTCCTGAGCGGCACCTTTACATCCGGCATGAGCAAGGATGCGGTATCCGGTGTCTTCAGTGCCATGCTGGCAAATCCCAAAGAGATGACGCTGTGGATGGCCATCACCGTCATTGCTGGTTTTCTGATTGTTGCCCAGGGCCTGCAGAATGGCCTGGAACGGATTTCCCGGGTGATGATGGTATCTCTGCTTGGTCTGATTGTCATTCTTGCCATTCATTCACTGACACTTCCCGGCGGCATGGCCGGTCTTAAGTTTTATCTTCTGCCATCCATGAAACGGGCTGAGGAAGCAGGCATTGGCAATGTCATCAATGCGGCCATGAACCAGTCGTTCTTCACACTGTCTCTTGGCATCGGTGCCATGGAAATCTTTGGTTCCTATATGAGCAAGGAGCGCACCCTGGCATCTGAGGCAGGCTGGATCTGCGTGCTGGATACGTTTGTGGCCATTGTTTCAGGACTGATCATTTTCCCGGCCTGCTCTGCCTTTGGCGTACAGGCAGATGCCGGTCCTTCTTTGATCTTCATCACACTGCCTAATGTATTTGTAAACATGACTTTTGGCAGACTGTGGGGTGCATTGTTCTTCCTGTTTATGTCCTTTGCGTCATTTTCAACTGTCATTGCCGTCTTTGAAAACCTCAATGCAACACTGACGGATAACTTTGGCATTCCGCGTAAGAAGGCATCTTTAATCAACCTGATTGTTGTTCTGCTGGCATCTATGCCCTGTGTGCTGGGCTTCAATGTCTGGTCAAACTTCACCATTGCCGGCAAAGGTGTGCTGGACATGGAAGATTTCCTTGTCTCCAATCTGTTTCTGCCGCTTGGTTCACTGGTGATGGTACTGTTTTGCTCCTATAAGTTTGGATGGGGCTTTGATAACTACCAGAAGGAAGCCAATACCGGCAAAGGGGTAAAGATTCCTTCTTTCCTGAAGTATTATTTCCGTTTTGGCCTGCCGGTACTTGTACTGGTAATCCTGATCAAGGGACTGATCTGAGATATAGCAGACTATGTATATTTATGATCGTTTGATCATTCTGGGCCAATTGCCTGGTGCCAATCACACCAATGCCATGATTGCACGCTGGCTGCTGGCACATCTTTCCACACTTTCAGGTATGGATGAAATGCATTGCATGAAAGAAGCGAGTGCTTCCAAGGCTTCCATTCACCGGTTTTACAGCTGCGCAGGTTTTCATAGCTTTGCCCAGATGATCTCTGCCTTGCAAAAAGAAAAACAGACATTACATTTTTATACAGCAGGCAAGGAAAAGGGCAGCTGGCCAAAAACCGAGATGCAGAATTTTGGAAAAGATCTTCAGCGGGCCAGCCACGTAGTGCTCTATGGATGTCTGTATGATCTTTCCTGTCTGCAGGAATTGTTTCTTGACTTGTACCAGCATGGCAGTACTGGCAGAATGGCTGAAAGAAGAGAAACGCATTACGTTTCATGGGGCGGTATTTCCGCTGGCTTTGATGCAGTCGGCCATGGAGGATCTAATTATTCTTGGCTATCCTGCAAATGTTGTACAGTATAATCGTGATACTTTTCTGCCTGCTGTCAGCGCTGGCATTCAGGTGGTTATTTCGTATTCCGGACGGTTTCTGGAGGAGAAAAAGGATGCTTATCAGAAAATCTGCGCACAGAATCGTCATGTGGTTCTGATTTCATCTGTGCAGGATGAACATGCGTCTCTCCAGGTTCCAATTCCGGATGTTGATAAGACAAGTCAGGATATGATCCTGCTTGGTCTGATGGACATTCTGATCCATGGTGTTTTTCATTTGCCGGCAGGGCTCAGAAACTGAGGCATTTACTGAAATAACAGAATACAGTTCCAAAACTGATATTGATGCTTTTTTTCGAAAATGTAAGCGGATACAGAATCATATAAAATGACACCAGTGGAGGAAAGTTATGAAGAGAAAATTCATTGGTGCTTTTTTGGCGGCAAGTCTGTGTGTGCCAGGTGTTTCAGTGCTTGGCGTGCATGCGGATCAGGAGGCTGGGACTCCTGTTACAGGTGATTTTGGCAAGGCAGTTTCTGAAATCCGGGTTTCCAAGTATGATACGGATGGCAATCTGGTGGATCAGGGAATTAGTGCGGATCTGCAGTCACACCTTGATACAGCCAATCTGAGCGGTACAAAGGATGATGCAAAGAGGCAGATTCAGGTAGATATGCAGCTGAAGGGTGTCGATCTGACTTCGGATTATATCAATGGTAAGTCAGAAGCTGGTATCAGCTACTATAATATGCTGAACTATTTCACCAAGGTAAAACAGGTGAAGCAGATGCTGGATGCCAATCCTGGTTACACCGCGCTGGATTCCGAGGGCAATACAGTAGACGGTGCATATGTAGATGAGTTGCTTGGCCTTCTGCAACAGATCAATGATTTCGATCCGGATACCAATCTTGTCTATGATTGGGATTCTGCTTATGATACAGCAGCTTTTGCAAGCGATACGTCAAGAGGGGCAACGGATGTGATTGCCACAAGCAAAGAAGGCAATGTCACGCTGCGCTTCCATATTGATTCCCATGGCTGGTGGGGATATGACCTTGGTGATCATGATTCCATTACAGGACTTGTCATGGGGGAGGATGCCCAGACAGCTTATGATCATCAGCACGTGGATACGATGATATATGGCAACTTCTTTAAGATCAAGATGGGTGAAGATACCTCCGGCTCATGGTACATGCTGAATGATACAGATCTGCAGAATCCGATGATCTATCTCAGCAAGGATGGCACAGAAGCTTTCATGATTGATGTGGACTTCTATGGCGCCAATGTACTGAATGACAAGATCAAAGCTATCATTAGTGATAATTGTAAGTCCTTGAAGATTTTTATGACGCATAACCATGGCGACCATGTCAATAACCTGGCTTTGATCGTTCTGAAAATGAATATTGCGATTCTAACGTGTGTGAGCTAAAACATTCCACTGCATGCTATCTTCAGTAATACACTTTTCGCTTTATCATAATCGTCGCGGCAGTCAGATCTGAACAAGGGGATCGTCGTGCGCTGATAATCATCTTTATAGGCATCTTCTTCTGCAATCCGGATTAGCAGCTCTGGAATGTTGACGCTTTGATTTGCCGATGGGCAGTTTGGTGAACCAGATCTGAGCGTACGAACTTCTTTAACCAGCATTGCAAAAGTGTTATCAAAAATCATTAACGGCTCCAGCTTATACAGGTCATAGAGATGCCTTGAATGGTTTTCTTCCTTTTTCTGCAGATAGTAATCACATAACGCAAAGACTTTATCAATGAACGTTCTACTCAGACTCTGAATTTTCATTGTAAATGGTTCAAGACGGTAATGCTTTTGGGCAGCAGAATTATTTGCGGCAAGCATATCACCAATGTAGTTATGAACCAGCATTTCTATCGTTGGAAATGAGATCGCGGTATATGTAACTTCAATAAGTACGTTCGAGACAATTCTGTAAGAAAGATCTTCAAAAACTGAATTGTAAGAAAATTCATAGCGATTAAAATCTCTTCTGCTTCGAGTACTATTGAAATTAGAAATTTTAAGACCAGTTTCGCTGGCTATTCGCGCAAGGGATGTTTTTACAGCTTCTTTCTGCCCGGCTGTAATATGGCTGTCTACTGTAATATCTATGTCTTCAGAAAATCTGTTGATCACCTGATAACATTTGGATAATGAAGTGCCGCCCTTAAAAACTGCAAATGGGATGTATTGTGAGATCATACGAAGAATAATCGAAATATAGTAATCTTTCTCAACTGTCTTTGGATTCAGCTGAATAGCATCAGCGGCTGTGATAACTGCTTCAAAAAATAGATCTCGATTATTGTGGAGATATTCCATATAAGACGCCTGCTATAAACATATTTTTATAAATTCTGTCGGGATAGAGGAAAAGGTATTTTTCTAGATCAGTAAAAGATATTCCTGCAATCTGCATATAATCTTTTATAGCTTTTTGCATATCGCTTCCTTCCAATTCTGAAATTTTGTCAATCTCATTCATCAGGTCCAGAAACTGAAGAACACGGTAATTATCATCATTGATGATTGTTCTTGGCTTTCTAAGCAGAACATAATATCCTCTGATTTTTGTCTCGCGGACGATTCTACTTGCCTTGTTTGTGACGACCTCTGGCTCATTTGGAACCTGGGTAGTCAGATGAATCATATTGGCAAAATCCAGACCTGAAAGATAGCCAATTGTATTTGTACCTTCTATCAGGTATTTCTTTTTAATAACTTCATGAATTGGCGGGACTACTTTGAAGTTTAATATTGATGTTTTGGGAATGTAATATACCCCGTTGTCATAACGGGAAATTTCTTTTTCATCGGTCAGCCTTTTAAGGTGCTGACGAATCATATTTTTGCTCATTCCGCTATATTGAAGATCTGACTCGATGATAGGCTCATTTGGCTTAAACGTTGTTTCTAGATAATTCAGCAAAGCATCCATGCTGTTGGTCACCCCTCTAACAAAATTGAATATATGTTATTCAAATTCATTTTATTGAAAGAGTCTTTCCTAGTCAATCCTTACGATCTTGTTCGGGCAGATGGAAGAGATCCTTTCTGTCTACCAGTTGTACATCATTGACTTCGGCGAGCTTTCTGGCACTGTATGTGAAATACTGGTTGGTGATGACGATGGCTTTGTCGGCGTTGTAGTATGCCTTGGCTGCCATAGCCTGCTGGATGGCATAGACACCGATATTGCGGTCATACCGCTTGGCCTGTACGACGATCTTGTGCAGGCCTTTTCTCATGATCAGGTCGGCACCGTAGTCTTTGGTCTTCTGGGTTGTATGAATGGCGAAATAGCCATGGTGGTGAAACCATGCCCGGCAGTATCTTTCAAATTTCTCACCGCTCATGTGATCGACGTATCCTGGCCGTATTTGCAGATTTCTTGTCAGAAAAAGCAGGATGGCAATGATGAGTGCCACAACTGCTAGTGTCAATGAAATAGGCATGGGTGAGGCAATCGCGGCCATCAGCAGGATGAAAATGCAGGCAATTGCGCAGATTCTGATCAGTGTGAAGGAAAACGTATGCTTCATGGGAATCATTATACCCTGTGTGTGAATTGGGAAAGAAGTGGCAGATGTTTCTCTTCATTTTTGGCTGATTTCGATTAATATGATAGTAATAGTTGGAAATGCAACTAATTGGGTGAGGAGGCGTCAATGGCAGAGAAGGGGAACTTCATGATTGATCTTTCGGTGTTATACCGGAATACGCAGAAATACTTTGACCATGCGCTGGAACCGTATGGCATCGGCTGGGGACAGCTGATGTTTCTGTTTGTGATCTATGAAAATGAAGGGGTGACAATGCAGGAAGTGACCCGGATTTCCGAGGTGGACAAAGGTACGACGACAAAGTCGATGCAGAAACTGCTGGATCAGGGCTATGTGGTAAGCCGTGCGGATGAGAAAGACAAGCGTGTAAAACGTCTTTATACCACTGAGAAGAGCGGCGAGATCATGAATACGCTCTATGAGTTCCGCTCTGCGTATCGTACGTCGGTGTTTGATGGCATTGACGGGGATGGCTTTGAAGCCATGATGGCAAAGACATGTGAAAATAGCCGGAACATTGTGCTGCCTTCGTTCCATGATCTCAGGATCGGCGGTCTGCAGAAGGTGACCCTGCTGGATTATCCTGGCAAGCTGGCCGCAACCGTGTTTACAGCCGGATGCAGCTTCAAGTGTCCATTCTGCCACAACCGGGATCTTGTCTTTGTGCCGGAAGATTATGCCTTTCTCGATCCGGATGAGATCTTTGCTTATCTGCACAAGCGCAAAGGCATTCTGGATGGGGTATGTATTTCCGGCGGTGAGCCGTTGGTTCAGCCGGATCTGCTGCCTTTTATTGAGAAGATCAAGCAGATGGGATTCCTTGTCAAGCTGGATACCAATGGTTATGAACCGGATCGCTTGAAGGATGTGGTGCATTCGGGCCTGGTGGATTATGTAGCCATGGACCTGAAAAACTGCAAAGAGAAGTATGCAGTGACCTGCGGCATGCAGGCATCTGTGTTCCAGCTGGACAGAATTGAGGAAAGTGTTTCCTTCCTGCTGGAAGGACATGTGGACTATGAGTTCCGTACGACGGTTGTCAAGGAACTGCATACCAGAGAGGATCTGTTGGCAGCGGCTTCCTGGATCCGTGGCGCAAAGCATTATTATCTGCAGCAGTTCCATGACAGCGGGACATTGATTCAGGAAGGGTATCACGGCTATGATGCCCAGCAGATGGAAGCGCTGTGTGAAACGGTAAGAACGATCATTCCCCAGACGCAATTGCGCGGGGTGAAAGGAGAAAATGATGTACAGTGTCATTAAGAGAGATGGCAAGACAGCCGATTTTAATCTGGATAAGATCAAGAATGCTGTGAAGAAGGCCTTTGCCGGATGCAATAAGCCTTATACAGATGATGTGATCGATCTGATTGCCCTGCGGGTGACAAGCAATTTTGCCCCGAAAGTGCATGATGATCTGATTGGTGTGGAGGACATTCAGGACAGTGTGGAACATGTATTGTCGGATGCAGGGTATGCGGATGTGGCCAAGGCATACATTCTTTACCGCCGCCAGCATGAAAATCTGCGCAATATCCAGAATACAACCCTGGACTATAAGAAACTGGTAGACAATTATCTGAAGGCTCTGGACTGGCGGGTCAAGGAGAACAGTACGGTCACCTACTCTGTGGGCGGCCTGATTCTGTCCAATTCCGGTGCCATTACGGCCAACTACTGGCTGTCTGAGGTCTATGATGATGAGATTGCCAATGCCCACCGGTCCGGTGATATCCACATTCATGATCTGAGCATGTTAACAGGGTACTGTGCCGGGTGGTCTTTGAAACAATTGATTCAGGAAGGCCTTGGCGGTGTGGAAGGCAAGATTACTTCGGCTCCTGCCAAGCATCTGAGTACTTTGTGCAACCAGATGGTCAACTTTTTAGGGATCATGCAGAATGAATGGGCCGGTGCGCAGGCATTCTCCAGTTTTGATACGTATCTGGCACCGTTTGTAAAGGCAGATCATCTGTCCTATAAAGAAGTAAAGCAGGATATTCAGTCGTTCATCTATGGTGTCAATACGCCATCCCGCTGGGGCACCCAGGCACCGTTTACCAATATCACGCTGGATTGGACAGTGCCGGAGGATCTGGCGGATCAGCCTGCTATTGTCGGCGGCAAGCCGATGGATTTCTGCTATAAGGACTGCAAGAAGGAAATGGATATGGTGAACAAGGCCTTCATCGAGACAATGATTGAGGGCGATGCCAATGGCAGAGGCTTCCAGTATCCGATTCCAACCTATTCCATTACCAAAGATTTTGACTGGAGTGATACCGAGAACAACCGCCTTTTGTTTGAGATGACGGCCAAGTATGGCACACCGTATTTCTCCAACTATATCAACAGTGATATGAAGCCGTCGGATGTGCGTTCCATGTGCTGCCGTCTGCGGCTGGATCTGCGTGAACTGCGCAAAAAGAGCGGCGGCTACTTTGGCTCTGGTGAAAGTACCGGCTCCATAGGCGTTGTCACGGTCAACCTGCCCCGTATTGCCTATCTGGCCAAGGATGAGGATGATTTCTATGCCCGGCTTGACCATATCATGGATATCAGTGCCCGCAGCCTGGATACTAAGCGTACTGTCATTACCAAACTGCTGGATGCCGGCCTGTATCCGTATACCAAACGGTATCTTGGCACTTTCAACAACCACTTCTCGACCATTGGCCTGGTTGGCATGAATGAGGCCGGTCTCAATGCCAGATGGCTGCGCAAGGATCTGACCCATCCGGAGACCCAGCAGTTTGCCAAGGATGTGCTGAATCATATGCGTACCCGTCTGTCCGATTATCAGGAAAAGTATGGTGCTTTGTTCAATCTGGAGGCAACCCCGGCGGAGAGTACGGCCTACCGTCTGGCCCGTCATGACAAGGAGAAGTATCCGGATATCATTACTGCCAATGATGCTGGTACGCCATACTATACCAACAGTTCGCATCTGCCGGTTGGCTGCACGGATGATATCTTTGCGGCATTGGATATTGAGGATGATCTGCAGGTGTTGTATACAAGCGGCACGGTGTTCCATGCCTTCCTTGGTGAAAGGCTGAGTGACTGGCATGCGGCGGCGGTTCTGGTCAAGAAGATTGCCGAGAATTACCGTCTGCCATACTATACGATTTCACCGACTTACAGTGTATGTGCCCAGCATGGCTATATTTCGGGTGAAGTATGGAAGTGCCCGGTCTGTGGTAAACCGACGGAAGTGTATTCCCGGATTACCGGCTATTATCGTCCGGTGAAAAACTGGAATGCCGGCAAGGCACAGGAATTCAAGGACAGAAAGACGTATGCGGTGGATGGCATTACCTCCTGTACTTCCTTTGAAGAAAGCAGAAAGGAAGACAGTGTGGGTGTGGATGCTGGAAAAAAGGAAGAACCCACAGCACCGGCAGTGCTGTCTTCTAAGAAGTATCTGCTGTTTACAACGCCGACATGTCCGAATTGCAGGATCATTGAGAAGTTCCTGGATGAGCAGAATGTGGCTTATGAGATCAAGGATGCCCTGGCAAACAAGGATCTGACGCAGAAGTATGGCATTCTGCAGGCACCGACGATGGTTGTGGAGAGTGAGGATGGACCGAAGCTGTATGTCAATACGGGCAGTATCATGAATTTCATCCGCAGCCAGAAGAATGTTTCTGCGCCTGAAGCGTGAAAAATCTGCATTTTGGTGGGATAGATTGCGATTTCTGTGTAAAGCCGCAGTATGTAAAATTTAGTGATTGCAAGTCAGAAATGACCTGTATAGAATAGTTGAAGACCATAAAAGGAGGAAGTTTTTCATATGGCAAAGGGTATTTTTACCGCAACAAAGAAGGACGTAGCAGATAAGGTTGCTGAAGCTGCGGGTTTGACAAAGAAGCAGGCTGCAGATGCTGTTACCGCAGCATTTGATGCAATTGCTGAGACACTGAAGGATGGCGGTGAGGTTTCCATCTCCGGCTTCGGCAAGTTCGAAGTTGCAGAGAGAGCTGCCCGTCAGGGTGTCAATCCTGCTACGGGTGAGAAGATTGAGATTGCGGCAAGCAAGGCCCCGAAGTTCAAGGCTGCCAAGGCTCTCAAGGATCTCGTAAAGTAAGCGTGATTTGAAGCAGACATGTCCGCATGCCTGCTTTTTTGTATGGGAAAACGGGTGCTATAATAACCCGCAGCAGGAGAATTTCAATATGAGCAAAACAGTTCTGGAAGCAATTCATATGAAGAAGGTTTACAATGCCGGCACATCCCATGCCTTTGAGGCACTGCATGATATCAATGTGCAGGTGCATGAAGGCGACTTTGTGGCCGTCATGGGACCTTCCGGCTCTGGCAAATCTACCTTCATTAACAATATTTCCACCATCGATATTCCTACCGGTGGCAAGGTTCTGATCAATGGCCAGGAAGTGCGCACCATGGGTGCCAATGAAATCGGCAGGTTCCGTTTTTCCAATCTTGGCTTTATCTTTCAGGATTTTAATCTGCTGGATACCCATACATTGTACGAAAACATTGCCATGCCACTGGCGCTGGCCCATGTGAAAAAAGGAGATATTGACAAGCGTGTCAAGGAGCTTGCCAGATCGCTGAACATTCTGGATCTTCTGGATCATTATCCGTATGAATGCTCGGGCGGTCAGAGACAGCGTGCTGCCATCTGTCGTGCTTTGGTCAATCATCCCAATATCATTGCGGCTGATGAGCCCACCGGCAATCTGGACAGTGCCAACAGTGCTGAGCTGATGAAGATCTTTGCCGATCTGAACAAACAGGGTGTCACGATCATCATGGTTACCCATGACCCTTTGATTACATCCTATGCAAAGCGTCTTCTGTATATCCGTGACGGCAGTATTGATACGGTGTTAGAGAGAAATGATATGGATCAGGATACGTTCTTTGCTAAGATTGTGGAAATCAACAGTGCAGAGTCCAGGGAGCTGTTAGCAAAATGATCTTTGCCAGTGCTTTGAAATCATTGAAGCGGGATTTCTACCGCTCCTTCTTCTATTGGCTGACATTTCTTCTGACAACAGCCTTTGTCTTTCTGTTTTTCTGCATTGCCGTTTCACCAGCCGTAGGCATGACCTTCACAAATTCCGAAGGCGGCCTGGCCGTCAATGTGACATTCTTTGCCGTGTTTGTCTGCGTGCTGGATGTGTTTTTTGCCAATGACTTCTTTGTGCGTACCAAGGCAAAGGATCTTGCCGTGCAGCTGATCTGCGGGGCAACCTTTACCCAGCTTGCCTGGTATCTGCTTGTGCAGACCTTCCTGCTGCTGGCCCTGGCCATTCCCGGCGGCATTGTGCTTGCTTTGTTATTAAGACCGCTGCTTGTTTCGCTAATGAGTGCCTGGCTGCATGCCGGTGTCGTCATTCCGATTTCCGGAAGTGCTGTCTGGGCAACCTTGTTAGTGCTTCTGGCTCTGGTGTTCTGGACAACGTATCTGAATCTGTCCTATGCCTACCGCAACAATGCCTACACACTGCTTAACAGCCAGTCGATCAGATCGAGCGGCAGTGTGTTCAATGTTGCCCACAGCAAAAAGGCAATGAAAGTATCCGGCTTTGCTTCTGGTATCATTGCCCTGGCTTTGTGGATTCTGCCTGTGTTTGGTGTTCTCAATGCCCCGGCGGATGCCTTTGTCTTTGCTTTGTTCGGCATGATCGGGTTCTGGATGTGCTGTAGGAAAGTGTTTGATCCTTTGTTAACATCATGGCTGGATAAGAAGGCTATTGAGCAGCCAAAGCAGATTGCCATACTTGGCTTTTTCCGCACCGATCTTTCGGTGATGAATGTCAATGTCATTCTGATTGTGATCTGTTCGGTGGTATTGATTTCTTTGATGAGTACGCCTTCAATTACGGATATGGAGAAAGTACTGATGATGCTTGCCTATCAGATGATGAATGTGCTGCTGTCACTGGCAATTCTGTTCCGGTTTGGTACGGAGGCGTTGAATCGAAAGAAATACTTCCAGACGATGCGTCATCTTGGCTATCTGGAAAAGGATCTGAAAAAGATTGTGGCTGTGGAGACCATCAGTTTCTACTGCTTTGTGGCGTTGAGTGCTTTGCTGTATGTTGGTGTGATTCTGAAGGCGCTGGCAGGCACAGGTGTGCTCACGGGATCTCTGCCGGCGTATCTGATCTGGTCATTGGTGCTGCCATTGGCTCTGTGCATGTTTGCAACGTGGATGTACTATAGAGGCAGTATCCGCACAAAACGTGCGTAATTGCATTCTGGGAGGAATACTATGTCTTTTCGCAAGGATTTTCTGTGGGGCGGCGCGACGGCTGCCAATCAGTTTGAGGGTGCTGTCCATGAAGGCGGCGCTGCTCTTTGCACGGGTGATGTGATGACCAATGGTTCTCATACGGTCAGACGGCAGGTGACTTGGCGTAAACCGGATGGAACAACCGGATCCACGCCGCTTTGCTTTGGTTCTCCTGAGCGTCATCTGCCGGATGGGGCTGTGCCGTGTGAGCTGGATGATCCAAAGTACTATTATCCAAGCCACATTGCCTCTGATTTCTATCATCATTACAAGGAAGATATTGCCCTGATGGCCAAAGAAGGCTTCAGGTGCCTGCGCTTCTCTGTCAAGTGGAGCCGGGTGTTCCCGGATCCTGAGGGTGCACCGAATGAAGAAGGTCTGCGCTTCTATGAGAGTGTGGTGGATGAGTGCAGAAAATATGGCATTGAGCCGTTGATTACGCTGCATCACTATGAGACACCGCTGATCTTTGCCCAGCAGTGCAATGGCTGGAATGATCGAAAACTGGTGGATCTGTTTGTCAAGTATGCCGGTACATTGTTTGATCGGTTTGCTGGCAAAGTGAAGTATTATCTGACTTTCAATGAGATCAATCTGGTGGAGGAAGCACCGTATGTGACAGCCGGATTGATTCATGCGGATCCCCAGAACATTGCCAATGCGGCCTATCATCAGTTCCTTGCCTCTGCAAAGACCGTGATGCTGGCTCATGAAAAGCATCCTGACATCAAGATTGGCATGATGCTGGCCTTTGGACCCTGCTATGGCCTGACGGCTGATCCATATGATCAGCTGTTAGCTGCCGAAAGACAGAACAATACACTGTCCTTCTCGGATGTACAGATGACTGGTGAATATCCTGTCTATAAGCTTCTGGAATACAAGAGAGCTGGCATTGTGCTGCCTGAGCAGCCTGGTGATAAGGAAATCCTGAAGAAGGGTGTCTGTGATTTCCTGTCTTTCTCCTGCTATGGCTCCAATACGTATACAACACATAAGGAGGCCCTGGCTGGTGAAGGCAATGGCGGCTCCGGGGATGGCAAGGTGGCCAATCCTTATCTTAAGACAAATGCCTGGGGATGGGGTACAGACCCGCAGTGTCTGCGCATTGCTTTGAACATCTTTAACAACCGTTATCACTGCCCGCTGTTCTGTGTGGAAAACGGCATTGGCTGGAATGACAAATTTGAAGATGGCACGGTGCATGATGATTACCGCATTGAATATATGCGTGTGAATATCCAGTCCATGAAGGATGCTGTTGATCTGGATGGCATTGATCTGATGGGCTATCTGTACTGGGGCTGTGTGGATATGGTATCCAATGGGGAAGGTGAAATGGCCAAGAGATATGGTCAGATCTATGTGGATGCCGATAACCATGGCAAAGGAAGCTTCAAACGTTCTGTGAAGGATTCTTATTACTGGTATCAGAAAGTGATTGCCAGCAATGGGGAAGATCTGAAGTAAGTTTCATTTTGATCCTGTAAACAAAAAATGAGGCAGATTCCCATATGGGTTTCTGTCTCATTTTGCTGTTGATGACAACAGGAGGAGAGGTGTGAGTGAGTTATTTTTGATCAGATCTTGCCGACCAGGTCGATACCCGGCTTGAGTGTCTTCATGCCAGGCTTCCATCTTGCCGGGCATACCTGATCGCCGTTTTCATGGACGAACTGGCAGGCTTCTACCTTGCGCAGCAGTTCATCGGCGTTTCTGCCGACACTGCCGGAAGATACTTCATAGGCAGCAATCTTTCCTTCCGGAGAGATGATGAAGGTGCCGCGCTCTGCGGTGCCTTCATTTTCGATATACACATCGCAATCACGTGCCAGAGCACCTGTCGGGTCGCCGACCATCGGGTAGGTGACCTTCTTGATGGCTTCGGAGTGGTCATGCCATGCCTTGTGGACAAAGTGTGTGTCACAGGATACGGAATAGATCTCGCAGCCGATCTTCTTGAATTCATCATAGGATGCGGCCAGATCTTCCAGCTCTGTCGGACAGACGAAGGTGAAGTCTGCCGGATAGAAGAACAGTACGCTCCACTTGCCGAGCAGGTCCTTCTTTGTGAGGGTCTTGAAGGTATCATCCTGATACACATTCAGTTTGAAATCGTTGAGTTCCTTGTTAATCAGAGACATGTTGTTTATTTCCTTTCTTATCTTTTGTTATCTTGATGCCTGGGAAATCATCCAGACGTTCTTGGCATAGCTTGTCAGCATGTCATCGAGCTTGATGGAAACCAGTTCACTGTCAGATTCCTTCTTGAGGGACAGCACCTGCTTGATCAGCTCTTCATAGCCCTTTTTGACTTCAGAGAGAACTTCATCATCGCTCATGTATGCGGAAGAGGCTTCCTTGATGGATGAGAGTCTGACAAAGTCGGACAGTGCTGCCACCGGGGCACCTGACAGCATGAGGATGAGCTCAGCTGTTTCATCGAAATCATCACGCATGGCATCATAGAGATCCTCGAGCTGCGGGTGCAGGGTGAAGAACTGCTTTCCCTTGATGTACCAGTGATATGTCTGCAGGTTGGATGCGAAGACTTCCTGCGAAGCGAGCAATGTATTCAGTTTTTCGATTGTATTCATGTGTTTTTCCTCCATTTACGCCTGGGCCTGAGAGATCATCCAGACGTTCTTTTCATATGCTTTGAGCATGTCATCAAGAGAGATGCTGACAAGCTCATTTGTTGTTTCAGATTTGATACTGCTGATCAGTTTGATCAGGGAAAGATAGCCATCCTTCAGTGCCTTGAGTGTATCGTCAGCACTGATCCAGGCAGCCGATGCCTCCCCAATGACGCTGTTTTCAGTGAAACTTGTCATGGTGGACTTTGGTGCACCATTCAAGGTCAGGATGAGTTCGGCACTCTTGTCAAAGTCATCTCTCATGGCATCATAGAGATCCTCAAGCTGCGGGTGCAGAGTGAAGAACTGCTTACCTGTGATGTACCAGTGGTACAGCTGCAGGTTGGCCGTGAAGACTTCCTGGGAAGCCAGCAGTCTGTTCAGCTTTTCGACATCGTCCTTGTCTTCACTTAATGCTGATCTGATTGCTTTGACAACGGCTTCACTGCCGGCCAGATCGAATCTGGCAATCACTGGAATGCCATATTCCTTTTCCAGAATGTCAGCGGCACCAGTGAAGGTTGTCGGATGCTTGACATGGTTGCCGGAGACGGCTGCGAATCTGACCTTGCCCTTGTTAGCATCAAGGAAGGTGCGGACAACTTCCGGCAGGATGCCGGCACCGTCGGTGTATGTCACAAGAACAGCTGCCTCATTGAGCACTTCTTTACCTGTTTCAATCTTGAGTGTGTTGGATGTATTGACTGCATTGACCAGCTTTTCAACATTGCCGGTTCTTGATGTATAAACTAACTTCATATTCGTTTTGTTTTCCTTTCTTTTTGTACTTGTATAATATCCTGTGATACAATCTGAATATAGCAAAATAATCTAAAAAAATAGTAATATTTACAAATCGGAGGATTTTATGGAAAAAGAATACAAGATCGGGTCATTACCGGTTTCGTTTGTGGAGGAAAACATTGCCCCGGGTGAAGTACATAAGGAAAGAGCACATTGGCATGATGGCGTGGAACTGATCCGGGTGCGCAGAGGGCATCTGCACTGCCACGTGAACAACTCGGATTTTCTGTTAGGGCCGGATGAGATGTGCTTTATCAACCAGGATCAGGTGCATCGGATCTATGGGGCCAAGAAGGAAGAAAGTGAACTGGAAAAGCTGATTGTGAATCCGCAGATGCTTGCCTGGAATCAGGGCATGTATGAGAAGCTGGTGGCGCCGGTTGTGTCGGATGGTGACTTTGCGCATATCCAGATGGATGGGCGCAGTTCTTATGCGGCGCGTATCATTGCTCTTTTGGATGAGATCAAACAGACAGCGATGAAGCAGCCGGATGGCTATGAGCTGGAAGTGGCAGCGGATGTGCATCTGGTGTTCCGTTCTATATATATGATTCATGAACATCTTGTGCAGCAGTCAGCGGATGAGTATGATCTTGGCCTGCAGAGAAAGATGGTGCGCTATATTCAGGAACACTATATGGATAAGATTTCACTGGAAGATATTGCCGACAGTGCCGGCATCAGCCGGACGAAGTGTACTTCCTTATTTAAGGTATATACGGAGACGACACCGGTTGAGTATCTCAACAGTTATCGTCTTGAGGAGGCCGCAAGACGGCTGGTGAATGAGAAGACACCGGTGGCGGAGATTGCTTTGGCATGCGGCTTTTCACAGCAGAGTTATTTCGGGCGGATGTTTCAGAAGGAGTATGGGATGACGCCGCTTGTCTATCGGAAGACGTGCGTGGATGGCGAATGCACGCAATTATGAAAGTATTGTGAAAGCAAAATGAAAATAAAAGTGTTTACTTGCAAGAACATTTGAAAGAATTGTGAAAAACTCCTTGCAAGCTTTTGACAGAGAATTATAATAGTCTCATCTTCACAAAGAGAAGAGAAAAGTGAGGGAGAAAAGATATGAAAATGAGTAAGTTCGTTAAGGGCGGACTTGCCGTAGTGATGGCTGCTTCCTTAGCAGCCTGCGGCAGTAGTTCGACCGGATCTGCATCCGCTTCTGGTTCTGCTGACAGTGGCAGTGGTAAGAAGTATGTTCTCGGTGGTTCCGGACCGCTGACTGGTGACGCAGCTGTGTACGGCCTGGCAGTCGAGCACGGCGCGCAGATTGCGGTTGATGAGATTAACGCAGCCGGCGGCAAGACACAGTTTGACTTTGTGTTTGAAGATGATGAAGCCGATGGTGAAAAGGCTACTTCCGCATTCAACACATTGATGGACAAAGGCATGCAGGTATCTCTGCTGACAACAACTTCTGGTGCTGGCCAGACAGTAGCACCGCTGTATCAGCAGGAAAATATCTTTGCAATTACACCTTCCGGATCTTCTCCGGCAATCATTTATCAGGATTCTGATAATGAAACCAATCCTTATGGAAATGTCTTCCAGATGTGCTTCACAGATCCTAACCAGGGCAAAGCTTCTGCTGATTACCTGGCTGAGCATACCGATCTTGGCTCCAAGATTGCGATCATCTATCGTAACGATGATAACTACTCCAACGGTCTGTATACAAAGTTCAAGGAAGAGGCTTCTGCCAAGGGATTGAACATCGTGGATGAAGAGGCTTTCCAGGATGGCACTACAGACTTCTCCGTCTATGTACAGAAGGCACAGGCTGCCGGTGCTGATATCGTATTCCTCCCGATTTATTATCAGCCGGCTTCTCAGATCCTGACCGCTGCCAAGACTGCTGGTTATACACCGACATTCTTCGGCTGTGATGGTATGGATGGTATTCTGACGATGAAAGGCTTTGATACAAGCATTGCTGAAGGTCTGTATATGCTGACACCGTTCGCTGCTGATGCGACGGATGAGAAGACACAGAACTTTGTCAAGAAGTACAAGGATGCTTATGGTGAGACACCGAACCAGTTTGCTGCTGATGCTTATGATGCTGTTTATGCTCTGGCACAGGCTCTGGATGCTTCGGATGTAACACCGGATTCCTCTACGGATGACATCACTGCTGCTCTTGAGGAACAGTTCACTTCCATGAAATTTGATGGTATCACTGGTACAAGTGTTACCTGGAACAAGAATGGTGAGGTTTCCAAGGATCCTAAGGCGATCGTCATCAAGGACGGTGCTTACGTCAGCGCTGAGTAAGATTGATCTGCGTTTGTAAAGAAGGGCTGCCAGTTGTAAAATCATTGGCAGCCTTCTTCTTTGATTGTCAATAAGTTAGAAACAGGAGGGGTAGAAGCTTATGTTGGCATTTTTGTCTTATCTGATCAGCGGCCTCAGCCTCGGCAGTGTGTATGCCATTATCGCCCTTGGCTATTCCATGGTGTACGGCATTGCCAAAATGCTGAACTTCGCCCATGGCGACATCATCATGGTGGGCGCCTTCGTAGCGTACTTTGCATTATATAACTGGCACATGTCATTGATCGTGGCCATATTGCTTTCGGTTGTGGTGTGCACGGTACTTGGCGTTGTCATTGAACGTCTGGCATACAAGCCTTTGCGTCAGGCGGGATCGCTTGCCGTACTGATTACAGCAATCGGTGTATCGTAATTCCTTGAAAACGGAGCCATGCTTGCGTGGGGTACGGATACAAAGATTTTCCCGACGATCATCCCGGGCTCATTGAATCTGGGCGGCGTATCGATTGCCTGGAGCACGATCATTACGATTGCGGCCTGTGTGGTGATCATGCTGGTGCTGAGCTGGTTCATCAACAAAACAAGAACCGGCCGTGCCATGCGGGCAACATCTGAGGACAGAGGCGCCGCTTCTTTGATGGGCATCAATGTCAACAAGATCATTTCCATCACCTTTGCCATTGGCTCCGGCCTGGCAGCCATTGCGGCAATTCTGCTGTGCAGTGCTTATCCAAGTGTATATCCGACCATGGGTTCCATGCCTGGCATCAAGGCATTCACGGCTGCCGTACTTGGCGGTATCGGATCGATTCCAGGTGCCTTCCTTGGCGGCCTTGTCCTTGGTGTCATTGAGAATCTGTCCAAGGCTTATATCTCTGCCCAGCTGTCAGATGCGATTGTGTTTGGCGTGCTGATTGTTGTATTGCTGATCAAGCCGACCGGCCTGCTTGGCAAGAAGATTTCGGAGAAAGTATGAGGTGGCTGTTATGAAGAAATGGAAAGATCTGAAAAAGAACAGCCGCCAGAAGCTGACGACAATTCTGGTTGTCATTGTTTTGTTTGCCATTGCGCAGGTCATGATTTCTACCGGTACACTGAACCGGCAGATGCGCTCTGTGCTTGTGCCGGTGACGGCTTATATCCTGGCGGCAATCGGCCTGAACATGAATGTTGGCATATCCGGTGAGCTGAACCTTGGCCAGGCTGGCTTCATGTCGATCGGCGGTTTTACCGCTGTCACTGCAGCTGCTGTATTTTCTGCTAAAATCTCCAGTCCGGTGCTTATCTTTATCCTGTCTGTGCTTTGCGGTGCTCTGATGGCCGGCTTCCTTGGCTGGCTGATCTCCATTCCGGTATTGAAACTGGAAGGCGACTATCTGGCAATTGTTACCCTTGCTTTCGGCCAGATCATCATGTCCATCCTGAACAACCTGTATGTTGGCTATGACAGCACAGGCCTGCATTTCTCTTTTGTGAACAATACGGTTTCTCTTGGCGATGGCGGCAAGATGATTATTTCCGGACCGATGGGTACAACCGGTGTCAAGACACTGTCTACCTTTGGCGCCGGTGTCATCATGATTCTGATTGCCTTGTTCATCGTCTACAACATCATTGATTCAAAGCGCGGCCGTGCCATTGAGGCATGCCGTGACAACCGCATTGCTGCCGAGACCATTGGTATCAATGTTGCTAAAACCAAAACACTTGCCTTCGTACTTTCCAGTGCATTGGGCGGTGCGGCTGGTGCGCTGTATATGCTGAACTATTCTTCCGTTACAGCAACGAAGTTTGATTTCAATACATCAATCCTGATTCTGGTCTATGTTGTACTTGGTGGTCTTGGCAATATGACAGGCACTGTCATTGCCACAACCGTGCTTGTACTTCTGCCGGAAGTGCTGCGTTTCCTTTCCAGCTATCGTATGCTCATCTATGCCATCGTGCTGATTGTGATCATGATCGTGACCAACAACGAGAAAGTAAGAGTGTTCTTTGCAAAGATGAAACGCAGAAGCGGCGGCAAGAAAGGAGTGGAATCCAATGGCTGAAGAGAAAAAGAAAGTTCTTGAAATCCGCGGCCTTGGCATTGATTTCGGCGGACTGACAGCTGTCAATGATCTGGACATGGATGTGTACCAGGGTGAGATTTATGGTTTGATCGGCCCAAATGGCGCCGGCAAGACAACGGTGTTCAATATGCTGACAAAGGTGTATCAGCCTACCCGCGGCACCATCAAGGTGGATGGTCAGGATTTTGCCAAACTGAATCCGGTGCAGGCCAACAAGGCCGGTGTTGCCCGTACCTTCCAGAATATCCGTCTGTTCTCGAATCTAACGGTTCTGGACAATGTAAAAACAGGTATGCACAACTCTTTGAATTACAGTTTGTTTTCTTCGATTCTCAAGCTTCCTTCCTATCGGAAACAGGAAAAGGCTGCCACGGATGAGGCAATGGAGCTGCTGAAGATCTTTGAGCTTGATCAGTTTGCAGCACTTACAGCTGGCAACCTGCCATATGGTGCCCAGAGGCGCCTTGAGATTGCCCGTGCTCTGGCAACCAAACCGAAGCTGCTTCTATTGGATGAGCCGGCTGCCGGCATGAACCCGCAGGAGACAGAAGAGCTGATGAAGATGATTCGTCTTGTGCGGGATCACTTCCATATTGCCGTGCTTCTGATTGAGCATGATATGAAGCTGGTTATGGGAATCTGCGACCGTATTACGGTATTGAACTTCGGCCAGATGCTGGCCCAGGGTGTGCCTGCAGAGATTCAGAGCAATCCTGAAGTGATCAAGGCATACATTGGAGAGTGAGGAGACGGATATGCTGAAAATTACTGATTTACATGTCCGTTATGGCATGATTGAGGCCATCAAGGGCATTTCCTTTGAAGTCAATGATGGCGAGATTGTTACACTGATCGGATCCAATGGTGCCGGTAAGACAACGACGATGCATGCAATTTCCGGCCTGCTGAAACCTGCTTCTGGTTCCATCATGCTGGATGGCGTGGAGCTGACCAAGACTCCGGCGCACAAGATTGTGACGATGGGGCTTGCCCAGGTGCCGGAAGGCAGACGTGTGTTTGCCCAGCAGACCGTGGAAGAGAATCTTCTGCTTGGTGCTTACTTCCGCAAGGACAAGGATGGCATTCAGGCGGATATGAACAAGGCATTTGAATTGTTCCCGCGTCTGATGGAAAGACGCCATCAGCTGGCTGGTACATTGTCAGGCGGCGAGCAGCAGATGCTGGCCATGGCCAGAGCTTTGATGTCAAAGCCGCGGATTATGTTGATGGATGAGCCGTCCATGGGCCTTTCACCGCTGCTGGTCAAGGAAATCTTCCGTATCATTCAGGATATCAACAAGCAGGGTACAACCGTGCTGCTGGTGGAGCAGAATGCGAAGATGGCACTTGCCATTGCAGATCGTGCATATGTATTGGAAACTGGTAAAATAACACTGGAAGGTACGGGTAAGGAACTGGCCGCAGATGAACGTGTCAGAAAGGCTTACCTGGGAGGATAAAATCTATGTACGTAAAAGATCATATGACTGAAAATCCCATTACGATCGATCCGGATGTCACCTTGTTAAAGGCTCTGGAGATCATGGGCAAGAACCATTTCCACCGGCTTCCTGTTGTCAAGGATGGCAGACTTGTCGGTCTGATTACAGAAGGCCTGGTCAATGAGAATTCCGGCAAGGAAAATACGGCACTTTCCATTTATGAGCTGAACTATCTGCTGTCAAGGACATATGCCAGAGACATCATGATCACAGATGTCAAGACCGTATCGCCGGATGCCTGGATTGAAGATGCAGCAGAGATCATGCTGCAGAATGAGATCAATGTGCTGCCGGTTGTGGATGGAGACAAGAAGGTTGTCGGCATCATTACCGAGAAGGATCTGTTCAAGGCTTTCCTGAAGCTGACAGGTTACCGCAAGCAGGGCACACGTTTTGTCATCAAGGTGGAAGACAAACCAGGTGAGTTTGCCAAGATCTGCAAGCTGTTTGCCGACAATGATGCCAACCTGGAAAACATCGGTGTGTATCACAGCAAAGTCCGCGGTGTAGAAACAGTTGTCAGAGCAACAGGTGAAGTATCTGTTGAAAAGATGACGAATGTACTGAAGGATGCCGGCTTTGAGGTTGTCAATGTCTGGCAGACAAAGGCAGAAGACGCTGTTAAATAAGGCTTTATCAATCATTAATTAGAACAGAATCAGATACAGCAGAATCGTATCTGGTTCTGCTTTTTTTCTGCTAAAAATCTCAAAAGTTTCATAAATAGCATGAAATAACTCAAAATATGAAATGATTGAATCAAATATGCAAACATACTCAGATAGTACTGAAACGTAAGTGTCACATAATTTAAACGTAATTAACATTATTGGCAAGAATGTACCAGGATCTGATTGACTGCTTGCAAGCGTTTTCAGCCGTACTACAATGAAGGCATTGAAAGGGGACTTCGATAATTATGAATGAGAAGTTTATGAATGGACTCCTCACCGTAGCAGGCAAGATGCAGTCGAACAAGGTTCTGTCCGCCATCAAGGACGCCTTCATCGACAACATGCCGATCGTCATCGTTGGTGCCTTCTGCACACTGTTCCAGTGGGTAGTATTCCATCACGATCCGGCTGGCTCCTCGACAGTTTACCTGTCGCTGGCTAACGTACCTGGTCTGTACTGGCTGGAGAATCTCACACCTATTGTCACCACAGCAAACTATGGCTGTATGAACTTCATGGCGGTTAACGTCTGTGTTCTAGTGGCAATGCACTTTGCAGAAAACCTGGGCCGTCATGGTGACAAGACTGTGCCGGTACTGGCAATTTCTTCACTGGTAACTCTCATGAGCACATCCATTACTGCTTCCACAACAGCAGGTGATGTTGTCAAGGCAAGCAATGGTGCTCTGGAACTTGCCAAGGGAGCTGCTGAGGATACCGCAATCAGTATTTCTGCAGGTTCTGGTGTTGCCCAGTCCTTCACTGATGCCAATGCATTGTTCGTAGGCCTCTTGGTTGGTATTCTGGTTACCCTGCTGTATGTCAAGCTGGTTAACTCCGGTAAGGTTACAATCAAGCTGCCGGATTCCGTACCACCGAATGTCAGCGCATCCTTCGCTGTACTGTTCCCGGTTGCCATCTGCATCCTGGTTGTGTCTGTTGTAGGCTTCATCTTCAACAATGTCATCGGTACAAACATCTTCAAGGTCATCGCAGCAATCATGGCACCTTTGAAGGCGATCATGACTGGTCTGCCTGGCTATCTGCTGATCGTCTTCCTGATGCAGCTGCTGTGGTTCTTCGGAATTCATGGACCTAACG
>NZ_JAZHUW010000015.1:0-49108 GCF_036453465.1 Lactimicrobium sp. | reverse complement strand
AAAGAGGCAGAAAGAGATCCTGAGTGTGTATGGCATCAGCGAACAGAGCTATGCCCGCGAGATCAAAAAGATCTGTCAGAGAATCAGGTGATTTTCTCAGTTAGTTATAAAATCCATGAAGTTAACGATAGTCAGTAATTAAACGTGTCATAAAGACCTCCATCTTTAAAATTCATCTGTATTATAATAATTTCACAATGGTTTTATCTTGCACTATAACGTTTACAATTTGTACAATAGCACCATGGACACGCAAAATACACTTTCACAGGCATCTTCACAGCAGACAATCCCATTTCACATGCAGCTGTGCACTGTTCCAGACGATTTTGATGCCGTCGGCATGCACTGGCACGAGCAGATGGAAGTCATTCTGATCCGCAGCGGACAGGGTCAGATGCACATTGACAGCCAGATTCTTGCTGTCAGCACCGGCTGTATGATCCCCGTTATGCCAGGGGAAATGCATGCCATCACCCGTACAGGCAGCCAGCCGCTGGTCTATGAAGACTACCTGTTTTCTCTGGATATGCTTGATGGCAAAGATCCGGATGACTGGTGCCGCACCCATGTACTGCAGCGTCTTGAACATCATGAACTTCTGCTGCCCCGTCCCATCAGTGATACAAACCCGATTCACCAGGATCTTTCCGGTTTTCTCCATAAGGCAGAAAAAGCCAGCACAGCCAGAGAAGGCGGCTATTCCATGCAGGTAAAAGCATATCTATTGTTGTTTCTGCAATGCCTGTATGCCCACCGCATCAAGGCTGCCTTCCAGAATGAATCCAGCCACCAGGACATTGTGAGAAATACCATTGCTTTTGTCAAAGCCAACTACCGCCATTCCATCTCCATTGATGAAGCCGCGGCTGCAGCAGGCTTCTCCCGCAACCACTTCATGCGGATCTTCCATCAGGAAACCGGCGAAACCTTCATCACCTACCTGAACAGATACCGCCTGGAAGTTGCCGCAAATCTATTGCGCAGCACAAACAGCTCCGTCAATGACATTGCCGTGGAATCCGGCTTTGACAACTTTTCCTACTTCATCCGTCTGTTTAAAAAGCAGTATCATACCTCACCAGGCAGATACCGCAGAGCCAGCTACCGCTAACGTACAAACCCATCCAGATGTGGTATTTCCACACCTGGTTTTTTATCATGCATGCAGGAAACAGACTGCAGAAAATGATCCAGCAGAATCAGCATATCATCTTTGTTCTGCATTGAAGTACCATAAGGTCTTGCAATCAAAGTCATATCTGTCAGTGCAAACAGATCTTCAATCTGCCGGCAGGCGTCCTTAACCTGTCCAAAACGTGCATTGCCAATGCAGGCTGCCGGTACATAGTGCCAGCTTTCACTGTGGCTGTAGAACAGGCGCTTCGAAAAGCGCACCGCCTGTTCATCCGGCTGATCATACAGCACATCAAACAGCACAAGCAGGCCATCCCACATGCATGCATTACACTGGTTCACCGCATCCGGAATGATACAGACCCGTCTGCGGATACACTTGCCGCAGCCAATACAGCCGGCAATATCCTCTTTACCAAGAGCACATATATCCACAATCATGTCCTTCTCTTCTATCTTCTCTTTCATAAAGGCAAATGCATCCACCGCCGCAGAACCTTCCTGCCTTGAGGCATTCACTACCAGAATCTTTTCAGCCATCCTGTCTCCTATTCAACCATTTCATTTTACACAGGGTTAGCCAACAGTGCGATACAGGCTTTACATCCTGCTGTTAGTCTTTCCTCAGGAAAGGGAGAATATCATGAAAAAAGCAATTGTTCTGGCAGGCTGTGGGATGCTTGCCATCAGCCTGCTGCCAGCCCATGCCAGCGGCGCCATTGTCATTAATGAAGTACAGCCCAATGATCCAGACAAAGGACCTGACTGGGTCGAAATCGCCAACATTTCCAATACAGCCGTGGATCTTTCCGGGTGGTATCTGAGTGATGATAAAGGAGAAGAGCGCCATACATGCAGCGAAACCACACCTATCAAAGACGGTACAATCTTAAACCCTGGTGAAGTGCTTGTTCTGGAAGAAAACACTGACTTCTCCTTTGGATTAGGAAAAAAAGGAGACAGTGCCATTCTCTTTGACAAAGATGGCAAGCAGGAGGACGCATACTCCTGGGACACAACTGCCAATGGCACCTGGCAGCGGCAAAAAGACGGTACCTTCAAAGATGCCCCGCAGACAAAAGGCCAGCCAAATGAAACAGAACAGAATACAAGTGCGCTGAAGATCAATGAAGTCGATTCCAATCCGGATGACTGGGTGGAACTGATCAATACCGGCAGTACACCAATAGAACTGGATGGCTTCCAGCTGAAAGACAACTCAGATGATCACATCTGGCGTTTCACCAACCACACGATCATTGAACCCAGAAAGCTGCTCCTCATCAACAACCAGACCCAGGGAGAATCCTGGGACAAAGATGGCTGGAAGACAGATACGTTTAACATTGGCTTAGGAGGCGGTGATTCGATCCGTCTGTTTGATGCCAAAGGAAATCTTCTGGATGCATACAGCTGGACCGAACATGCCCAGATCAATGGCAAAACAGCAGGAGCTTCCTATGGCAGACTGCCAGACGGTACAGGAAACTTCGCTCTGACAAAAGAAACACCCGGTGAAGCCAACCAGGCAGCTCCTGCAGAAACTGCCCAGCCGACAAATACACCCGAGCCAAAGCAGACCATTGCCTGGCCGGGACCGGATACTATCACCACTTCCAGCCTCACCTTTCTGGAAGATTCCTCCGGTCTTGATTTCTACAACGGAAAACTCTATGCCGTAGACAATGGCACCGGTAAGTTCTGGGTCATGGATGTGGCTAAGGATGGCACCCTGACAATCGAACCAGGCTTTGAAAACGGCAAGGCAGTCAACTTCACAACGCCAAGCAAAAAAGGACCGGATACCGAAGGCATCACTACTGCCAAAGATGGATATGTCTATCTGGCATCGGAGCGTGACAATTCTGCCAAAGGCACCAATTATAACGTGATTCTCAAAGCAGATCCCAATGGTGCTGAAAACCAGAACGCCATTCAGCAGTGGGATCTGACAAACCTGCTGCCGGCGGTGGATGCCAATGCCGGCATTGAAGCAGTGGAATGGGTTGATAACAGTGAACTCAAAGGAAAGCTGTTCGATCAGAACACCAATGCACCCTATGATCCTGCCAATTATCCCAATGCCACGGCAGACGGCGTCTTCTTTACCGCATTAGAAGCAAACGGCCATGTCTATGCCTTTGTTTTAAACACAAATGGCATAGCAAAGCTGATCGCTGACCTTGACAGCACGATTGGCGGTGCCATGGGGCTTGACTATGACACCTATGAACACAAGCTCTGGATTGCGGCTGACAATGGCTATAACAACATCTCAGCCACCATGGTATTTAACGGCACAGACAAGCCGGACATTACCCTTGTCTCCCCTGCCAAAGGCATCGATATCAATGCCAACAATGAAGGCTTTGCCATTGCCAGTGCAGACTACACCGTCAATGGTGTCAGGCCCGTCTATCACTTCCAGGATGGCATCAAGGAAGGCTCCCTGACAATCGGTGGATTATATTGTGATTACAAACCGGAACCAACAACAGAGCCCACTGCCCAGCCAACCACAGAACCAACGGCAGTTCCTTCTGAAAAGCCAACTGCTGTACCAACCACACAGCCTTCCGCAAGACCTGCCGCAGACAAAGCAGCAAAGAACACTGCAAATAGCACGCAGAAAGCGAACAATGCTAAAACCGCAGCCAAGACAGGCATCGATACAAGCCTGAATGGATGGCTGAGCATCGGCATTCTTGCCCTTACAGCAGCAGGTTTTGTACTGCATATGGAATTCAAGGAAAAACAGTAATTCATACAAGTCCGGTCAATGACCGGATTTTTTTACAGGCAAAAGAAAAGACCGCCAACGCGGTCATTTCGTTATGGTGGAGCTGATGGGACTCGAACCCACTACCTCATCCATGCCATGGATGCGCTCTCCCGGGTGAGCTACAACCCCAGTGCTTCTAAGTTTAACATAAAATTACGCCAGCGCAAAGACGCATGTCATGTGATCACAAAGAATTCTATTGGGCATGCTTCGTGCCTACATTCTGTAATCATTGATACAGCACCTCCTTTGATGAACACATTTTCATGATGGCAATCCACTCCAGAATGATTGGCGTACAATGAGACAAAGAGATTCTTTACGAAAGGGTGAGGTGGGATATATGGCAGCACAGCTGGTCAAGAAGCTGGAAATTGATTGGAACAAAATCGATCAATACAGCTACATCAGACAGATTCCAGCATTTAAAGGTATTACTGAAGTTGAATTCCATTCACCGGTTACCTTCTTTGTCGGAGAAAATGGAAGTGGAAAATCCACCCTGCTGGAGGCAATTGCCATTGCCTATGGCTTTAATCCGGAGGGTGGCACGAAAAACTATTCTTTTTCAACATATGATGATTACTCAGAGCTGCATCAGGCAATACGCTTATCAAAGGGGTATCGGAAAAACAAATGGGGCTATTTTCTGCGGGCAGAAAGTTTCTATAATGTTGCCACAAAAGAAGAAGAATATGCAAAATCCGGACTGGTTCCAATTCCATCCCAGGAGCTCCATTTAAAGTCTCATGGTGAAAGTTTCCTTGAAATTGCTCAGGAAAATTTCACAGATAACAGTCTCTATCTTCTGGATGAACCCGAAGCGGCCCTCTCTGTGCAAAGACAGCTCACCCTGCTTGCCATGATATACAACTGTACAAAACAGGGATCACAGTTCATCATTGTCTCCCACTCTCCTATTCTGCTGGGCATGCCGGATGCGGAAATACTGACATTTGATGATGGGCCGATTCATTCATGTGCATATGAACAGACAGACAGTTACCAGATCACAAAGATGTTCATTGAAAACAGAAAACGTGTATTGGATCTGCTGTTGGAAGATGATAAATCTTCTGCAGATTAGTTTGAAAAACCGTATAAAAGTACAATGCAGCTGCAGTTTTGCACGGATGATTCAACGAATTGTTTTTCACAAATGAAAAAAACCGCTTAAATAAACGGTTTTCTTCAAATACTTCTAGTGAGCGATAAGGGACTCGAACCCATGACCCCTTCCACGTCAAGGAAGTGCTCTCCCAGCTGAGCTAATCACTCAAGTAAGATGATTCTAGCACAGTCGAATAGAAAATGAAACATAAAAATCATGAGACCAATAGATCCCATGATTTTCATGTTATTCATCAGATTCCTGAATATCTGCTTCTTTCTTACCCTGCGGCAGGCGTTCATAGAGACCTGTCATATGTCTGAGCTTCTTGGCCAGTGCAAATGTGAAGTCTTCCTTCTTTGCACGCCATACCCAGTTATTGCCGGTTGTGGAAGGTACATTGAAGCGTGCTTCATCTCCCAGTCCCAGCAGATCCTGGAACTGCATGACTGCCAGATCTGCCACACTCATGTAGGCAGCTCTGATAAAGCCCCAGTTATAGCCTTCCTTTTCATCCAGATGCAGATAATCAATTGCATGTTCACTGAAGGACTTCGGTGAATTCTCCATCCATCCCATGACAGTCTCATTATCATGTGTACCTGTATAGACAACACAGTTGTTAATGAACTTGTGCGGGAGATAGCCGGAACCTGTATCTCTTGGATCAAAGGCAAACTCCAGCACCTTCATGCCCGGATAGCCTGTATCCTTGACCATCTGAATGACTTCCGGTGTCAGGAAGCCCAGATCCTCGGCAATGATGTTGAGGTGGCCAAGCTTCTTTTCAATGGTACGGAAGAAGTCGATGCCAGGTCCTTTGCGCCATCTGCCTCCACGCGCTGTCTTAGCACCATAGGGAATGGCAAAGTAAGATTCAAAACCTCTGAAATGGTCAATACGCAGCACATCCACCAGTTCGAACTGATACGAAATGCGCTTTGCCCACCAGGCATAGTCATCCTTCTTCATACCTTCCCAGTTATAAAGAGGATTGCCCCAGAGCTGGCCATCAGCGGAGAAGCCATCCGGCGGACAGCCTGCAACCTCTGTTGGCTTGCCATCCTGATCCAGTTGGAACATCTGCGGATTTGCCCAGAGATCACTGGAATCCGGTGATACATAGATCGGTACATCACCGATCAAAGACACACCATGATCCAATGCATAGGTACGCATCAAAGCCCACTGCTGGAAGAAGAAGTACTGAATGCCTTTATAGAAGGCAATTTCATCCTTCAGTTTCGCTTCTGCCTGCTTTAATGCTTTGGGATCCCGCTTGCGCAGATCATCTTCCCACAGCATGAAGCTCTTGCCATTGTGGGCATCCTTCAATGCCATGAAAAGTGCATAGTCATGCAGCCAGAAGGCATTCTCCTTTTCAAATGCCGCAAAGTCATCCGGCAGATCCTTGTACAGTCTGTCTACTGCCTTGCGAAGAACCGTAAACCGTTTGTTATACAGTGTTCCATAGTCGGTACGGCCAGGATCACTGCCCCAGTCTTCCTCACTGTACTCTTCTTCCTTCAGCCAGCCGTCCTTTGCCAGCAGATCGAGATCGATGAAATACGGATTGCCGGCAAAAGCAGAGAATGACTGATATGGAGAATCCCCATATCCGGTCGGTCCAATTGGAAGAATCTGCCAGTATGACTGCCCGGCAGCCTCCAGGAAATCAATGAATTCATATGCCGCCTCACCCAGTGTACCAATCCCATAGCGGGAAGGCAGCGCACTGATCGGCATCAGAATTCCTGCACTACGTTTCATAAATACCTCAATTCTAAGAGTATCATCCCTTTACGGCACCAGCCGCTACACCCTTGATAATATACTTCTGGCAGCTCAGGTAGAAGATGATAACCGGAATAACCGCAAGAATCAATGCAGCCATGATGGCACCCATATCGACGGAACCATAAGATCCCTTCATATACTGAATGACAATGGAGATTGTCTTGTACTTCTTGATATCCAATACCAGATACGGCAGAAGGAAGTCATTCCAGATCCACATGGTTTCCAGAATACCAACAGAGATATAGGTAGGCTTCATGATCGGCATGACAACCTTGAAGAATGTCTGCAGAGGTGTGCAGCCATCGATCATGGCAGCTTCCTCAATCTCAATCGGAATCGAGCGGACAAAACCGGTAAACATGAATACTGCAAGTCCGGCACCAAAGCCAAGATACACGATGATGATGCCCCACGGGTTTGTCAGATGCAGCATGTTGGCAACCAGAGACAGTGTGAACATAACCATCTGGAACGGCACAACCATGGAGAAGATGCACAGCAGATAGATGATCTTGGACCACTTGGAATTGACTCTGGTGATATACCATCCGGTCATCGAGCAGAACAGCAGGATGGCAGCGACGGAGAATACTGTGATAAACACAGTCCAGCCGACGGAGCTTAACAGACCATACTTGTTGATGGCCTGCGCATAGTTCTGAAAGCCGATGAATGTTTCGCTTGTCGGCAGCTTGAATGGCTGCAGGTTGATGGAATTCTTATCCTTGAAGGAGTTCCAGAGCACAACCAGCACCGGCATAATCCAGAAGACACAAAGGAATGTCAGGAATGTTGTGCCATACCATTTACCTTTTTGATTCATATTACTGCTGTACCTCCTTGGACTTTGTCAGCTTCTGCTGAATGCCCGCAATTACAACTACCAGGATGAAGAACAGAACTGCCTTGGCCTGGCCGACACCTTCGAAGCCGACACGGCCGAAGAATGTGTTATAGATATTCAATGCCATCATTTCAGTCTGTTTCATTGGCGCGCCTCCGGTCAATGCCAGGTTCTGATCGAACAACTTGAAGCCATTGGTGATCGTCAGGAATGTGCAGATCGTAATGCTCGGCATCATCATCGGAATGATGACCTTGAACAGCATCTGACGGCTGTTGGCACCATCGATTTCAGCAGCTTCGAGCACATCGCCCGGAATTGCCTGGAAACCGGCAATATAGATGATCATCATGTAGCCGATCTGCTGCCAGCAGACCAGAATGACCAGTCCCCAGAAACCAAGCTTTGCATTCAGGTTCAGTGCTGTGCCGAAGTGAACAAGAATACCAGAGAAGATCAGCTGCCAGATATAGCCAAGCACAATGCCGCCGATCAGGTTAGGCATGAAGAAGATGGTACGGAAGATGTTTGTACCATGACGGTCTTTGGTCAGAGCCATTGCCAGTGCGAAGGCAATGACATTGATCAATACGAGCGTCACAATGGCAAACGCTGCCGTGAACCAGAAGGAATGAACGAATGTTGTGTCCTTGAATGCGGTGATGTAGTTGGAGAAGCCAACCCATTTGGCATCCGTGACAGTTGTAAACTTGGTAAAGGAGAGATAGATACCAAGAATAAACGGAATCAGGAAGCCGATGGCAAAGGCAGCCATCGTCGGCACTGTGAATACAGGCCAGTATTTTTTGATATTTTTCTGCATATCTTGTTTTGCCTCAAATCAATGTGAAGAAAGACAGGTCAGCAGATAAGATTTCTGCCGGCCTGTCTGCGTTGTGAATCAAACTAACTCAGTTGTTGGAAGCAGCGAGCTTCTTTTCAGTTGCCCAGTTGTCAACGAATGCTGTCTTGACCTGATCCCAGTTAGCATCACTCTGATCAGCAGCGTATACAGTCAGAGCCTGGCCAAGTGTATTCTTCCATTCCTCGGAAGGCATTGTTGTGAAGTTCCAGGATACCGGTGTACCTGTGTTTGCATTGGCAAGGTTGAACAGAACGTTTGTGGATTCAGGATTGGACTTGAACGGAATGTTGAAGCCCATCTTGTCGCCGCTTGTCATAGCCTTGACACCTTCATCAGATGTAACGCACCAGTTCATGAAATCCAGAGTAGCCTTGATATCAGCCTCAGAAGCCTTGCTGTTAACGCACCAGTAGTTCTCAGTGCCCATGCACAGACCCTCATTAGCATCATCAACACCGAAGTAGATCGGCAGGAAAGCCAGATTGTCATCGCCAATAGCCTTTACCTTGTCATACTCCCATGTACCATTCTGGAAGAAGACAGCCTGCTGGTTGACGAATTCAGATTCAGACTGATCACCAGTTGCAGTGGACAGCTGAGAAGGATCGATTGTGGAATTATTGATGTACAGATCCCATACATTCTTGTAGTTAGGCAGATATGTACCCTTCAGCTCATCCTCATCATCTACACCTGCATCCTTGTACTCATAGTAGATCGGCAGGTTAGCCAGATGTGTCTTGAAACGCCAGTCACTGGAAGAATCCATACCAGGAGAAGTAAATGCTGCAAATCCAAGCTCATCCTTGCGAGCTGTGATATCCTCAGCAACCTTCTTCAGATCATCGAAGCTCTTGATATCATCAACAGAATAGCCAGCCTTCTCAAGCAGAGCCTTGTTGGTGATCAGACCATAAGCCTCAGTAACATAAGCAATACCTGCGACCTTGTCGCCATCCTTCAGCTCATAAGCCTTATTGGACAGCTGGCTCTCAATATCAGAACCGCTCAGATCGTAGCAATAATCCTTCCAGGAAGCCAGTCCAACAGGACCATTAACCTGGAACAGAGTCGGCATCTCAGACTTAGCCATCTCAGACTTCAATGTGCTCTCATACTCACCAGAAGCAGCTGTCAGAACAGTTACCTTAACGCCAGTCTCCTTTGTGTACTCGCTTGCCAGATCCTGCCAGTACTCATCAGCCTCAGGCTTGAAGTTCAGATAATAAACGCTTCCCTTGCTGGAATCAGCAGATCCAGAAGCTGCAGCAGAAGCAGAGCCTCCGCAGCCAGCCAGCATCGCAGCAGATAATGCTAATGCTACAAAACCCTTCTTATTCATTTTTTCCTCCTGATTTTTCAATCATGGTTGTACGCCCCATTTCATTTCCCTCCGGATGGAAACGTTACCGGAACCGTTTACAACTTACGCCATTATGATATGTAATCGTTTACAGAAATGCAAGCACTTTCTTAAAGAATTTTAATGATTTTGTACAGCCCTCATATAGGCCAGAATCTGATCCTGTTCCTGAAGCCCATCAACCCAGAGATCCGCCGTATTTTCAATCACATTCCAGTCCCCTTTGGACCAGACATCCTTTACGCCAATCACCCGAAAACCAGCCTTTTCTGCCGTCATTACCGGCACAAGTGTATCCTCAAACACAAACGTAAAATAAGGCTCTGTATGCATCCGATCACAGGCACGGAGATACAGATCCGGCACAGTTTTATCCTCTTTGCCATTTCCAGGGGTCAGAACAAAAGAGAAAAACGGCAGAATGCCAGTTCTGGCAAAACAGGCATGCAGAAGATCTTCATCACTGGTGGATACCACACACATCGGCATGTTCTTCTCCTTCAAAGCAGAAAGGAAGGAATACACACCAGGCTTCAAAGGAATCTTTTGTGCATATGCCTGATGAATCATATCAATGATCTCCTGCTGTATGCGTTCAGGAGTAAGCGCAGGCAGATATCTCTCATGCAGAAAGGCACTGCTCTGCGGCAGTGACATATCTTTCACTACTGTATTGATCTGTGCTGATACATCAATTCCTTTTGTATGCAGGTACTGCCGGGCAAGATCACACCAGAAGCCCATAGAATCCAGCAGCGTCCCATCCGCATCAAAGATGCAGGCAATTCTGTTTTGTTTTTGTATAAGCATACAGCTATGATAGCGCATCCAAATAAAAAGGTCCCTTGCGGGACCCACTGGAGGATTGATATTGATAAGTGTAAATGATTATGCCTGCTCGCCGAAGAACAGCTTGAGATCATCATCGACCGTGCCGATGCCGGCAATGCCGAAGTTATCAACAAGCACCTTGGCAACATTCGGTGACAGGAAGGCAGGCAGTGTCGGTCCAAGGTGGATGTTCTTGACACCAAGGGACAGCAGAGCCAGCAGAACAATGACGGCCTTCTGCTCATACCAGGCAATATTGAATACCAGCGGCAGATTGTTGATATCTGCCAGATTGAAGATTTCCTTCAGTTTGAGGGCAATCAGAGCCAGGGAATAAGAGTCGTTGCACTGGCCGACATCCAGAACACGCGGAATGCCATTGATATCGCCAAGATTCAGCTTATTGTACTTGTACTTGGCACAGCCTGCTGTCAGGATGACAACATCCTTCGGCAGCTTCTCAGCAAACTCTGTGTAGTATTCACGGGACTTCATACGGCCATCGCAGCCAGCCATGACCACAAACTTGCGGATGGCACCAGACTTGACAGCATCCACAATCTTGTCAGCCAGAGCAAATACCTGGGCATGGGCGAAACCGCCAACGATGGAACCTGTCTCAATTTCCTTCGGAGGCTGGCATGTCTTTGCCTGCTCAATGAGAGCAGAGAAATCCTTGACCGTACCATAGGCACCATCAATGTGACGGCAGCCAGGATAGCCGGCAGCACCGGTTGTCCACAGTCTGTCTCTGTAAGAATCAGCCGGCGGAACGATGCAGTTGGTTGTCATCAGAATCGGGCCGTTGAAAGACGCAAACTCTTCCTTCTGCTTCCACCATGCATTGCCATAGTTGCCCGCAAAGTTAGGATACTTCTTGAACGCCGGATAATAATGTGCCGGCAGCATCTCAGAGTGTGTATAGACATCCACACCAGTACCCTGGGTCTGCTCCAGCAGCTGCTCCAGATCCTTCAGATCATGGCCGGATACCAGAATGCCAGGATTCTTTCTGACACCGATATCAACCTTGGTAATCTCCGGATTGCCATAAGTACCGGTATTTGCCTCATCGAGCAGTGCCATACCCTTGACACCATACTCACCAGTCTTCAGTGTCAAAGCAGTCAGTGCATCCGCGTCCAGACTGTCATCCAGCAGCTTGGCCAGTGTCTCCTGCAGGAAAGCATCCACTTCCTCATTCTCATAGCCCAGGGCATTGGCATGCTTCATATAAGCCGCAAGACCCTTCAGGCCATAGGTAATCAGCTCACGCAGAGAACGGATATCCTCATTCTTTGTAGCCAGAACACCAACCTTCTCAGAACGAGCCTTCTCCATGAAGGAACCTTCGTTTCCATTCCAGAGAGCCGCATCATTCAAGCCTTCCTTATTGTCAAGCTGTGCAAGCAGCTCTTCCTTGGCGGCCAGTGTCTTCTTGATTCTTTCAATGATGGCAGCCTTGTCAAAGTTGGCATTGGTAATCGTTGTAAACAGGTTGACTGTGACCAGATGATTGACATCCTTGCTGACAGCCCTGCCCTCTTTGCGCAGTGCAGTTGTCACCTCAGACAGTCCCTTTGTCACATAGATCAGCAGATCCTGCATGGCAGCCACATCCGGCTGCTTGCCGCATACACCAACATACATGCATCCCTTGCCGCCAGCAGTTTCCTGGCACTGATAACAAAACATCTTTGCGTCCATTCTGTTCTCCTTCTTTCCTTCTATGCTATTACAGCGTCAATAACAGACCCATCTTGAACCGCTTGTCTGCCTGGACAGCATGCAGGCCGCCCTTGGCAAAATGGAAATTCTCACCCGCATGAATCACATGCGGCACGCCTTCATACGTAATGACAGCTTCCCCATCCAGAGCGAAGATCAGCGCCTCACCCGGGGCCGCATGCTCACTGAGACCTGTACCGGCATCAAATGCTATCACCACAAACTTCATGCTGTCATTATGGACAACATCCATGTTTACGATCTTGCCATCCTGATAAGGAACCAGATCCGCAAACCTGAATACCTCACCTGCTTTGATCAACTGATTCATAACATCCTCCTGCTGGACTGCCAGCTCTGTATAAACCGTATCTTCCTTCGTACGGAAACCAACTGCCTGATTAATTTCTGTCAGCACACCTTCATGTTCTTTGACAAGCACGCTGTCATCTGCGCCATATACTTCCACACTGCCCTGCAGCACATAGACAAGCTTGTGGTAAGGGTGAATCTCAGCACTGATGTCCGTATTGGCACCAAGCGAGAATACCGTCAAAGGATTCTTTCCGGAAATGATCTGACTTGAAACCGTACACCCAGGCACCGGTGCATTTTCTTTTTTCAGAGAAAACACTTCACCAGCTTTTGCTTTCATAGAATTATTTCCTTTCGATGACACCATGTGTATCATCTTTCATCACAGCCTGAAAGGCTGTCTCTGCAAGCATGCCATTCATGATGGCAAGACGCAGCTTCTGGTACATACCGGCATCCGACTGCCAGTAGGCGCTGTGTACATCCGATCCAATCTCCCATGTGAGTGAATCCAGAGAACTGTCAATAGCATGATTGACATGATCACACGGCATGCCATCCAGGAAGAAGTTTTCATATGCCTGAAAGGCATCTGCCGGAGCCGCTGCACTGACAGCATGCTTTGCACCAAAGGCCTGTGCCCACTGCACCAGCATATCAGGATCTGCCCCATTCTTTTTCAACAGATCTTCCACCAGGGCAGCATAGCGGCTTTCTGCACTGTCAATCGTTGACTGCAGAGAACCATGGATATTCATCGGATTGATGATTCTTTCCAATGGCGGCAGTACCCTGACATAGGCACTGTCATCTTCCAGCAGACCATTTTCCTTTGCCTGATCCGCAAAATACTTTGTCAGCTCTTCCTGGTTGGCAATTTTGCCATACAGCCAGTAATGAATCGGGCCGAGTGTCATGCTCATGTCAGGCATTCTCCTGCAGGGAAATGGACTCATTGAGCATATTCACAATGACCGGGGAAGGCAGACCGTGCATTGCACAGGCATCTTCCAGGGACTCACCGGATGCCGCTGCACACTCCAGGCAGTGCATGCCGGCATCCATCAGAATCTCAACACAAGCCGGATATTTCGCAACAATCTCGCCAATCAGCGTATCTCCATTGACATACTTTTCCATCTTTACTGGTCCTCCTTGACCTTACGACAACAGGATACTAAGATGTAGACAACAATTATGTTGTTGCAACAACAAAGAGGCAAATTTATGAACGAATTTTTACTGTCAAATACAAATCTGTTCCATGGCATCAATGAAGACGAAATCAAACATCTGCTCGTCTGCCTTGGCGCCCATGAACAGTCCTATGATAAAAACGAAACCATTCTGCGTGCCGGCAGCACCGTCCAGGAGATCGGTCTGGTAGAATCCGGCAGTGTCAATATCATCGTCAACTTCTACTGGGGCACAAGCCGAATCTTCGGCCATGCCAGCCAGGGTGAAATCTTTGCCGAAAATTATGCTGCCATCCCGGGCAAGGAACTGCTGTGCGACGTGGTTGCCGCCCAGCCCAGCACCATCCTGTTTCTGAATCTGAACAAACTGCTGACAACCTGCCAGAAAGGCTGTGCCTTCCATAACCGGCTGATCCACAATCTGCTGTCCATCCAGGCTAGAAAGTGCCTGAACATGTCACTGCGGATGATGCATACAGCACCAAAATCCCTGCGGGAAAAACTGCTGTCTTATCTGTCAGAACAGGCAATGGTTCATGGCAGCACCCACTTTTCCATTCCCTATGACCGCCAGCAGCTGGCAGATTATCTCGGTGTAGACCGCAGTGCCATGTCCGCAGAACTTTCCCGAATGAAAAAAGACGGCCTGATCTCATGCCATAAGAATGAATTCATCCTGCATGAGATGCCAGACCATCTCTGATTTACTGTGCGCTGCGGGCAAAGTGTTCCTTTGCAAACTCCATATCCTGCACAAGTTCCAAAGCACCAATATAATTGCCATCATGATCCCGCACCGCCATATAGCTGACCAGTACGGATCTGCCATTCTTGTTCATCCAGACATTTACCTTATCCTGGGCACCAGAGCGGAAATCATTGATGATGGCGCGCACCATCGGTTCCACCTTCGGCGGATGGCAGGTAAACACTTCACGGTCAATTGCCATGGCCGGCCGCTTGAACAACTTATGGCCCTCATTGAAATACCGGTTGATATTATCAGCGTCCACAAAGCTGATCTCCAGCGGCATCGTATTGAGCATCGCAGACAGCTGGGCAGCACTCATATGGCCCCCGGCCAGCTGAATATCGCCGTCTTTTCCCTCTTTTTCTGCAGCCTTCTGCTCACCTGGCAGCCAGATCTCATTGGCAACGCCAAAGCACATATCATAATCCTTGCTGCCCTGGTACACAGCAGCCCAGTCTGCCTCAGTAAACTTCTCAGCGGCAATCGGGAACAGAATGTTCTGCTCCTTGAAAATCATCTCACGCACTCTTGTCAGCACAGCATCCAGCCTCTGCTGCCAGGCGGCATCATGATTGTCATTTCTGGCAAGTGCACCAAGCTCATCACGGATCTCATCATCCACCGTCCACATCACATCAGACGGACCTGTCACACCATATCTGACCTTCAGATGCGGATACAGCAGATCACCCTTCTTGGCATAATGGATCGACACCTCACGGATCTTTGGCAGCAGTAAGGCATCATGACTCTTGTCATAAGCATCCAGCAAGGCAGACAATGCCTCATTTTCCTTTGTGAATGTATACAGCGGATGTCCCACAACAGCCTCCAGGGCAGCAGCCTTTGCCTTTCTGTCCATACCAGCACCAGCCACAGAAGCCTGCACTGCCTTTTCAGCATTGGCAATCTGCTCCTCTCTGGTCGCACCATGGAATAAAGCAGAATGCACATCACACAGCTTCTGCACCTGATTCAGCGGTGTACCTTCCTTGATCAGCTCCTGCTCTGCCTTCATGATTTCAGAGGCATCTACATCCTTGAAATTGTCCACAAAATCCTTACGGACACTTTCCAGATCCTCACCATCAGCTAATCTTTGCAGATAGGACTTCAGCAATGACATACGGGCATCACTGTCATCCGTACTCTCACTGTTTTTTTCGTTTTTCTTTGCTGACTGCACAACGCCGATATCCGGCATCTCACCAGCCAGGGTAAAGCCATTCTGCATCAATACACCGACAACCTTTGCCATGTCGATGCCCTTCATGGAAGCACCCTTGGGAATTGTCATCAGTCTGCCCGCAGACCGGCGCATCACCGGATTGACAATATCCGAGAAACCAAGCTGTGCCATGATATCAATCAGTTCCGGATACTCGTTTGTCAGATCATACACTGACTTGCTCAAATCTATTTCTTTTGCCATCTTCATGACTCCTTTGCTTTTTACACCATGATCATACGAGTTAGATACAGTTCATTATGTTGCTTAAACAACAAATACGTTGTTTTTTATATTATTTTGCAGTAAAAAAAGCAGTGCTCAGCACTGCTCATCAGAAACGAACATAAGGAGATGTGGGACGGAACAGACAGTCCCGGGTAATTTCACGCAGACTGGATACACCGCACATCTTCATGGTATCCACAAGTTCTCTGCCAATCTTTTCGGTATACAGGGAAACACCCTCTTTGCCGCCGCCATAGACTGCCGTCACAAACGGTCTTGCCATCATCACTGCATCTGCACCAAGGGCAATTGCCTTGAACACATCGGCACCAGACCGAATCCCGCCATCCACCAGCACGATCATATCTCTGCCAACGGCATCACGGATCTCAGCCAGCACTTCTGCGGTTGCCGGCACCTGATCCTGTACACGGCCGCCATGATTGCTTACCACAATCGCAGCAGCACCTGCTTCCTTGGCAGCCAGGGCACCCTTTACGGTCATGATACCCTTGATAATAAACGGACGTCCTGCCTTCTCGGCAATCTCATGCAGCTGGGCAATGGTCTTGGGACCTGCCGGCGGATTCTTTCCCTGCAGAAACGGCAGACCAGCCGCATCCACATCCATCGCTACAGCAAAGGCACCGGATTCTTCCACCAACGCCATCTTCTCCTCAATCGTGTCCATATCCCAAGGCTTGACAGTCGGAATGCCGACACCGCCGGCATGACGGATCGCATCACATGCTGCCTCCATCACCTTCATATCTGTACCATCCCCAGTAAAGGCCGCGATGCCTGCATCTTTGCACGCTGAAACAAGAAGATTATTGTACGATACATCGTTCAGACTGTCCCCATAATGCAGATTCACCGCACCGACCGGGCCAGCCATAAACGGATACTTCAGATGCTGGCCAAACAGATCCAGCGATGGATCAGGATCCTTACCTTCTCCAATCGTATTCATATTGACACGGATCTGCTGCCAGGCACTAAAATTCCGCATTGCCGTATCACCCATGCCCTTGGCACCTGGGCCGGGAATCTGATTTTTGCATGCACGCCCATCACAAACCGGGCAGGCATGGCAGTAAGGTCCCACCTTCTTCCGTGCCGCCTCCAATAATTCCTGATATGTCATCCAACCATATCCTCCATTTACTGCAAGCATAGCACAAATGGCAATTGTTTTTACGTATGGTGCATCCCGTGCTATCATCGTATGGCAATGAAAAAGACTTACAGACTTGCCATGATCTGTCTGTTCCTGCTGATGGCACTTTTCATCCTGCTGGCAGGAAGATGGACCATGATCAAAATACAGCATTACAAAGCTTACAAGCAAACCGAAAACAGTATGGTTCTCAAGATAGGCAAAGACAAGCTGACCATCGAAGCAGGCAGTGATGTCTCTCTCTATGATGCCATCCATGCATCCGGCGGCACTCTCTCAGCATCCGGCAGTATCAACACCAGTAAGCCAGGCAGCTATCCGGTTGTCTATGCCCTGCGGGCAATGGACAAATATGGCCGCGAAATCTTAAAAAAGCGCAGTGTCATCTTCACGGTGGAAGATACCACAGCACCTGTGATTACATTGAAAACAGATCAGCTGCAGATTGCCCAGGGTGCTGACTTTGATCCCAGCGGAAATGTATCCAGCATCATGGATACCGTGGATGGCAGTATTGCCAAAGACAAATGGCAGATCACTTCCCAGGTAAACACATCGCAGCCTGGCAGCTATCCTGTCATGATTGAAGCAGCCGATACCAGCGGCAACAGTGCCTCTGCTTCCTACACCGTTACAGTTGTCACCCCAGCCGCTGATGAGCATCCCTATCTTGTCAGAGTCAACCGGGCTGCCAACACGGTCACCGTCTATGCAAAGGATGATGCAGGAAACTATTCCCTGCCGTATAAAGCATTTCTCTGTTCAACCGGGCCGGATACACCGCTTGGCAGCTATACAACCTTTGGCCAGTCAAGATGGCGTTCTCTGTTTGACAATGCCAGCGGCCAGTATGTCACAGACATCGTGGATGATATTCTGTTTCATTCCGTTCCTTATACCGCTGAAAGTCCGGATACCCTGGAGTATGACGAGTATAACAAGCTTGGCAGTGAAGCATCCCTTGGCTGTGTGCGCCTGCAGGCAGCCAATGCCAAATGGATTTATGACAACTGTCCCCTTGGCACCACCGTTGAATTCTATGATGATGCAGACAATCCCGGGCCTTTTGGCAAACCGGATCTGGCAAAGATTGATACCATCAGTCCCAACCGGGGCTGGGATCCTACCGATCCGGATCCTGATAATCCCTGGAACAAATAAAGACGCTTTTCAGCGTCTTTTTGTTATTCGTCCCGATCATCCTTTCATGTATCGGGCACCAGATCCTGATCGATATGAAAGGAAGATATCTTGCCAACCAGCCAGGAAGAAATGGTGACCGTTACAAAGGAATACACAATGTTCTGCCAGGGCAGATAGCTCAATGACAGCAGCAATACCACTGCATCCGCCAGAAAGTAACATCTTGCCAGAGGCTGTTTCAGCTTCTTGTGCAATAGCAGTGCCAGCACATCATCCCCGCCGCAGGCACCCCCGATTCTTACAACCATGCCGCAGCCAAAGCCGACAAACAAGGCACCCAGGATGGCAGCTGCCAGCGGCCAGTCAGAAAGGCTTGGCAGCACAGGTCCCATCCATTCCCACAGCCGATAGCTCAAAGAGAATGATGCCGTGGAAAGAAAGGCATTGCGCACAAAGCCCCTGCCAAGCACAAAGGCACCAAGCAGATACAGGGTGGTATCAAACAGTGCCGAGGTAATGGAAGGGGATATGCCAAACCAGTGTTCCAGCAGCAGTTCTGTACCGAGCTCACCGCCCTCTGTCACACCGCTCTGCAGATGCACATTAAACAAGCCAAAAGAAAGAATGCAGGCCCCGGCAATCATCACCAGATCATTTTTCAACTTCTTTGTGTCCATGCCCACATTCTATCGCATGTTCACATAATATTCAAATTTACGACTTTTTACGATGAGACGCTCCCTTATCGGCATACATTGCCTGATCTGCCCTGCGCAGAAGTTCATCAAAATGATCTGTGGATCCCTTCTGCAAGGCATACCCCATGGCTATGGCAAAGTGCTCCTTCTCACAAGCCTGATGAACCTCATCTATGATCTTCCAGATCCTGCTTTCATCCTCATTTTCCAAAAGCACAAGGAACTCATCGCCGCCCATGCGCACCACATGGTCACAATCCGCATACCGCATCAGGATACTGGCAGCCTGACGGATCAGCTTATCCCCGGCCAGATGGCCTCTGCCATCATTGACATCCTTGAGACCATTGATATCACAGGCAATCAAACCAAAGCTTTCCATCTTTCCATGACGCTCCAGATACTTCTCCAGACCGCCGCGGTTCAAAGCACCGGTCATTGGATCACGTCTTCCTTTTTCCTCAGCATCCACCAGGGTATCCCGGTTCCTGACCAGTGCCGCCAGGAAATCAGTCAGCGTCGAAAGCATACTGCCGGCCGGATGCAGATTGGCACTGTCAGAGTTGATCACCATTGTAAAGCCTCTTGATTTGCCAGATATGACAAGATGGCCGGAAATCAGATTGGCAATGGCAATCGGCGGATGAAAATCAGGATGCTCTGCCACAAAGGCATTCATATCCGGGATCAGCACAACTTTATGAGACTGAAACAACTGATACAGCGCATCCGCATCTTTCTTACGCATACCCTGCAGCTCTGCTTTCAGCGGCACATCCACACCAGAACACCATTCATAGGTGCAGGCAAGTGTACCATCCATTCTTTCCTCAAAAATCAGAAAGCGCTCTGCCTGCAGGTGCAGGGAAATCTGTTCCATGGTCTTTTCAATGCCAACAGAAGGATCAGGTTCTGACATACCGATGGCAATGGCATCATTGGCCCATGTCTCATAGGCAAGCAGATCCTTTGTCATTGTATTTTCAGCCGTCTCAGACGGATTGCCGATACAGAATCTGACGGTTCTGCCCTGCCAGTTGATCAGAAGGTTTCTTGTGGAGTAAATATGGGAAGCGGCGTCCATGCGGACCTGACGGGATATTACCGTCTCATAGGAAAGCAGACTGTTGAAGCACCATGGACAGACAGCTGTTCTGCCTTCAAGGATCTCATAACATTTTCTGCCCGCCACATCCAGATCCTCCGGCAGATTCAGATCCTGCTTCATGGCTTTGTTCATAAACAGAATCTCAGTGCTTCTGGGATCCATCAGAATAATTCTCTCCGGTGCTGTATTCAGCACATTGATATCGGCGCCGACTCTGTGAATGCAGGCAAGCTGCTGATCCAGTGCACTGGCCTGGCGTTCAAAATGTGCCATCCGCTTGAGCAGCAGTTCCATCACGCCGTCAAAATAATACGCTTCCGACCCCATCACAACAGCACAATCCAGATCCAGAGAATACTGGGTACTGCTGCTGTGCCAGAGGTTTTTCACCATGTCAGACAATAGATTCGTGACATTGACAAGAGCCTGCATATCCTTCTCTTTGCCCAACAGTAAGAACGAGCAGCCATGCAGATGGGCCGCAATCGTATGCGCAGGCAGATGAATCGACCGGATGCTCTTTGCCATCGCCTGCATGATCTGCTCACAGAATGTATCTGAAAAATTCCTGCGCAGAGATGCCTCATCGTGCAGACGCAGATAAATGCAGCCATAATTCTCATGCGAAGAATGCAGTGCTGAGGCAAATGCCTCCCCGGCCATCATTGCCCCATACGCATTGTATAAACCCGTTTCTTCATCATGCATGAAGATCTCACCGCGGGTTTCCTGACACAGATGAATCAGCCCAGCCGTACCGGCAATCCGATTGCCCCGGTACCATGGAAACTCAGAGATCGTGACATACTGCATGCCTTGTTTGCCATTGACAAAACAGCCGGTATTGCGCGGCTTTCCATCCTGCAGAATCTTATCTTCCAAAGCACGTTCCTGTCTGGCATCAGCCAGCCAGCCTGTTTCCCGTTCCGTTCTGCCTGCCACATCCGCAAGGCTCTTTTTCTGCAGGCGGGCCAGCATCGTATCATTCATGCCCAAAAAGCGCTGTCTGTCATCTTTCCAGAAAAACGGAATACCGGCGCAATCCAGAAATGCCCGGAACACAGCAAGAGCATCCTCATTCTCATGGCTTTCTGCGTGTCTGTCTGCGAACAGATCAGGTTCCAGGGAATTGGCAAACACCGGCAAAAGATCCCGGCGGTTTTTCGCCGATTCCCACAGATCCCGTGCCTCACAGACAAGAATGTCCTTTTTCCCGCTGCGGGATACCTGGGTTGCCTTGAATACAGTCCAATACCAGCAGCCATCATTTGCCTTGATGCGGAATAACGTCTGCACATAGCCGCCCTGGGAAGCCTGAATTTCCATCATCAGGCTGTCTGGATCCATAAATGCCAGAAAGCGGTCATGATCATCGGGATGCACCAGTCCGCGGCAGTAGGCCAGAATGCCATCCTTCACGCCATGAATCAGTGTTTCCGGCTTTAACTGCGGATGCACACAGTCAATGATGTCAATTTCATCTTTCTCTGTGTCCAGGCAGTAAATGCCATCATACAGCAGAATCAGATTGCGGAAGGCCGCATCAAACTGTCTGGTCTTATAGACCTTCTGGTCCATACTGATATTGAGGACGCCCATGGTGCCAGCCCAGAACTGACTGATGCCGGCAATACGGACAGCCTGCATGCGGATGTACTGATCATGATCCACAAATGTAATCACATGATTGTCACCCTCGGACACCTTTTCCAGATACTGCTCCAGTTTGCGGCGCATCGGGAAACTGCGGGAGGAAAGATCATGGGCAAAATTTTCCAGACTGGTAAAACCAATGCTCTCCAATTGCTCGATAAATGCCTGGTTGCCGGCAAAGACATGAATGCTGTCATGGGCATACAGAAAGATACCAATCGGATTTTCTGTGATCAGATCAATCAGGCCGACGGCACCATAGATGGCCGATTCCAGCTCCGTCTCCATCGGCAGATGCTTTTCCTCAATATACCTGCGGATTTGAAGAATAGGCATCGGCCTGCCGAAATAGAAGCCCTGAATCAGCTCACAGCCGATCTCCTTGAGAAAATCCAGCTGCTGTTTTGTCTCTACGCCTTCCGCAAGAGTATGCATGCCAAGCCGCTTGGCCATGGCAATAATGCTGGTAATGATATCCCGGCTGCGGTCATCAAAGTTGCGGAAAAACTCCATATCCAGCTTGATCGTATCAAACATGTAATTATGCAGTGCATTCAAAGAAGAATAGGCAGAGCCAAAGTCATCCAGCCAGACCTCATAGCCGGATTCATGGAAGCCGTCAATCACTTCCAGCATCCGCTGACGGTTGGAGGCAATGGCACGCTCTGTGATTTCAATATGCACAAGACGCCTTGGCACATTCAGCTGCAATGTCAGCTTGTTGAGATAGGCAAGCGGATCCATCAGATCCACATCCTGCTGGGACAGATTCAAAGAAACCGGCACAACGGAAAGACCATGTTCGAGGCATTCATGCAGGCTCTCTACAACCCGCTTCATCACATACTGATCGAGCCTTGCAATCTGTCTTGCCTGCTCCAGCACCGGTACAAAGATGCCCGGTGAAATCATGCCTCTTTCCGGATCATCCCATCTTGACAGTGCCTCAAAAGAGCGCACCGACGAAAAGTATGTATGCACCACCGGCTGATAATAAATGCGGATATAGCCCGCTTCCAAAGCTTTATCAAAGTGGCTCAGAATATAGCTGCGCTGCTGGTATTCCGTCTGCATCTGCTCATCAAAGAAAGCATAGCTGCGGTTACTGTCATTCTTGATCGTCTCACAGGCAATCATTGCCTTTTCAAACAGCATCTGAATTTCATTGGGATCCGGATAGCTGTGCGGCACAAAAATACCGGCTTTCAATGACGCATTGCGGGTGCCAATATACAGGTTCACCCTGGCACACACATCATCCAGCTTTTCGGCAATCTTGTTCTGCGGCACAACCGCATGGAACTGATCCGCATTAATCCGGCAGAACAACCCAGTTGGAAAGGTATTCTTCAGTACCGTGACAACATAAGCAAGACAGCGGTTGCCTGCCTGGGCACCCTTTTCACGATTGAAACCACGGAAATTGGCAATGTCAAAATAGACGGCACAGCAGGTCATCTCTGCACCATCTTCCTTTTTCTTTTCAACCAGAGCCTCTACCTGACGGGCAAACGCAGATGGACTGACCAGTCCGGTCAGATCATCCTTAGGCTGTTCAAAGCCATGGTCCTGATGGCACCACAGCTGCAGCAGATAGCAATTGTATCCAACCGCATGCGGCTGGCAGATTTCACCATAGGCTTCCCGCAGATTCTGATGAGATGTCATAAACTGCAGCCGCAGCGGAATATTCAGACTGCTGGAGGCATTCACCTGCATGCCGCCTCTGTGGAACATACCCTGCAGACGGCCGCCTGTCCACTTCAGAAAAGAAGGCAGATCCTCACATTCATACATATCCAGCACAGCCTGATTGACAAACAGGACCGTTTCTTCCTCATCGTCATCAATCACACAGATACCGACATTCAGTGCATCATAGCAGCGATGCATCTCCGCCAGAAACTGTTCCTTCTCTTCCAATAACATCTTGATCACCCGTACAAAGCCTTATCCCCACGACAAAAACAGCAGTCATTAAATATAGATTCATTGTAACCGGTTCCAGATTAGTGTCAATCTGCACCAGCATTACCCAAAATTACGCAAAAAAGCAGGACGCTGTCTTGCCCTGCCCATCTCATCAATCACTCTTCAATCACCTTTGTCAGCCTTGGCAGAATCTGCATTTTTCTCGACAATACATCCTTCTGCAGAGTAAACGGGCCATCACTGTCAGGGAAGGCTTCCCTGCACTTGTCTGCCTTTTCACCCGCCGCAAAGAACACCGTTCCATTTTCCACCACGGATGTAAAAGCCACAACCAGCAGATCCAACCCCTTCTTTTTCACAAGCAGGTCCATTGCTTTCTGCACAGCTGCCTGCTGTGAAATGGCCATGGAAACCTTGGGTACCAGCACCTGGGAAATCATCGTATGCACAGAATCAATGTCATAATACTTGATATCCTGCACAATCTGATCACTCAGGGGCATATCCCCGCTGACACTGGCAGCCGTAAACATCTGCCGGCCGAAGTCATCAATATCCACATCTGCCACGGCCGCCAGGATATTGGCCACATCACGGTCTTTCTGGGTTGTCGTCGGACTTTGAAACATCAGTGTATCTGACAATACAGCCCCAAGCAGAATGCCCGCAATTTCCTTTGGCAGCGGAATCTGATTTTCCCGGAACATAGTCGTAATGATGGTTGCCGTAGAACCGACGATCTCATTGCGGAAGGATACCGGCTGCTTGGTCGCAAAGTCATTGATGCGGTGATGGTCGATCACTTCCAGAATCACGCCCTTTTCCACTGCCCGTACAGACTGGGAAAATTCATTATGATCCACGAGAATCAGTTTCTTGTTGCGGTAATTCATGATGTGATAGCGGGAAATATAGCCAACCAGATGATTGCCTTCATCCACGACCGGATAATCACGATACCGGGTTTTCATCATTCTGGTACCGGCATCCTCCACCAGCTCATCCTGACGGAATACCATCGGCTTCTTCATGATCAGCTTCACCGGCGGTGCCAGAAACAGATAACGGGTCGTATTCATCGAGCCATGCCCGCTCAATACAATCGGACAGTGATACTGCTTCGCAGCAGAAAGCACCTGCGGGGCAATCTGCTTTGTCCATACCGCCACCAGCGTACCGGCACCCTTTTCAATCAGATCTTTCTGACTGTCAGGATCATCTCCGACAATCACGATTCTGTCCTTCACTTCATAATTCTGTGTCTTGGTCTTGCTCAGAGCGACAATAGACACTTTGCCATTGACATGCACATCAGGATCTTCATATATCACACGGCCATTGATTGCTTTGGCCAGATGGCTGACATCCGTATGTTTCAACAGCTCAATCTCAGCTGCGGTATCGCCCAGGCCGATATTGGCCAGATCACTGCGGGAAATAAAGCCGGCAATGGTACGGTCCTCATGCAGCACCGCCACCGAATTGCGCTGGGAGTCCTTCAGAATGCCAACAGCCTCAAAGACAGTGGTGTCCGGGGTGACGGAAACTGGCGGATCGATGCAGATCTCACCAATGGTCTTGCGGGCATCCTTCAGCAGCATCGGCACCTCAACATGAAAATGATCCAGCAGGAAGCTGGTCTCATGATTCAATTCACCAAGCCGGCATGGAATCGCCCGGATTCCCTGCGCTCTCTTGAAAAAAGCATAAGCAATGGCACTGGCAACCGAATCTGTATCCGGATGCACATGGCCAAGCACATACACTGGTTCTTTCTCATCCATAGATCATGCCTCCTGGTCTGCAGATCCCTGCACCAGACCATTTTCCACCAGATGTTTCTGCAGCGTTGCATAGGTAATGCCAAGAGCAGCCGCCATTTCTTTCTTGGTGATTTCCCTGCGGGCAAGCTGATCACAAAGCTGGCTGAACAAAGCCATATCCAGCTCCTTGCTCTTGCGGCCCCGCTTCTTCTCTTCTCCCGGCACAACAGCACCTTTTTTCTGGGCAAACAGAACCGTCACGCCAAGATCATGCAGCTTCGCCAGCAGTTCCTTCATTTCAGAAACAGAAAGACCGCTGCTGTCATACCCCTGCATCATCAGTGTATCTGCCCACGACAAAAGGCCAAGCATCTTCTGCATCTGCACCCTGGAAGAGCCAACATCCAGAAAAATATCATCCAGATCAATGACTTTTGTAAAAAACAGTTTACTGGAAGTCTCAAAAACTTCATCGTTATCTAAAACAGCATATCCGTATCTCATTGTGTCTTCACTACGCATATTTTGCGTATTTCTGATGCTATCTTAATACAGAAAATGAGCAGTGCAAAAGAGTTTTTTGTGTGAAAACACATACATTTGCAAAATGCAGTTTCTAACACGGTATTCATGAAAAGAAGACGTATCAGGTGTATCATTATGCGGTATGAAAAAGGGAGGCAGTGATATGAAGAAAATCCCCTTCATCGCCATCTGCACCTGTCTTGCACTTCTGACAGGATGCGGCGGCAATAAAACTGATATTGCAAAACCAACTACAGCAGTCAGTCCGACCCCAACGGCTACACCAACCCCGTCCCCGACTGAGCTGACCTATGTACAGAAGATGGAAATGCTGGAAATCATCAACAGTGATCTCAACCAGACCTACGGCACCAAGGCACAGGTATATGCCGACATGACCGCAACAACCTTTACGCTTTCCGGCAGTACGGCAACCGCCAAGGGCACCTACAAGTATCCAACCACCGCCACGGAGGCAAATGAAAGCTTCACCTATACCTTCAATATTCTGGATGATGGCGACGTGGAGAAGAAAGATGCAGATGTCACCGCATCAACGCCGACACCAACGGCAAGTTCCTCCAGTGCTTCCACAACCGGCAAGAAAGCAGACTATACGCCAACGGAAAAGTTTGACTTCACCTGCAATTCTTCCATTACCGTCTATGGCAAGATGGAAGGCAGCGGCACCTACCGTGCGGATGTAGTGGACAGCGATGGCAAGATTGTCGCCAACGTCTTCAATGAGTCCAGTCCGTTTGATACGACCAAGACCGTCGATCTGCCCGCCGGATCCTATTCTCTCTGGATCCTTCTGGACAATGCCGGCAACTGGGATCTCAATTACACTGTCAGTTAAGAAAACAGCAGCTTTTCCCACCCAAGGAATAAGCTGCTGTTTTTCTGAAATCAAGATTTTACTTTTGCTCTCTGCCATCACAAAACAGATGTTAGAAGTGGAACATGTCAGAGGATCCGGGCAAGCAGTGCACCGGCAATGGCACCGCCAAGATGTCCCTGCCATGAAATGCCAGGCAGAAAGTTCATGACCAGGTTAACAAAGATGGTATATACCATAGCACTGTTATGGGTAATGGCTTCCATGCCATACTTTTGGGCAATCCTGACAATAGCAAATACCATCAGTCCATACAGACCGGTGGAAAGACCTGCCGCAAGTGTGTGCGGAGCCAGAAGACATACCATGATATTTCCCGCCACAATACAGACAAACAGCAGCAGTCCGAATCTGGCATGGCCAAGATTGTTTTCCATTGACTGGCCCATACTGATAAACGCAGACAGGTTCATGGCAATATGCCAGAATGACAGATGGACAAAACCAGCTGTCAGAAGGCGCCACCACTGGCCGCCAAGCACATAAGAGCGGCTGACACCAAGCAGATACGGCATGGGATCATGGCCCAAAGAAGCTGTCTGCATCAGGCCCAGCAGATAGACAAGCACACAGATGGCACTGACGGCATAGGTTACGATCGGAATATTTGTGAAGTTATTGTAGTCCATGCAAAAATCCTTTCCATTTTACCGGCTGCGTGAAGACAGGTGGTGAGTGCGCCGGATATACAGGTCATAGAACAGACTGCCTGTCTGTCCCTCTTTTGGATAATCATCCTCAGAAAGATCCAGGGAATAGCGGTCATAGGCATTAATCAGCTTTGTGCCGGCCGGATGGATAATCTCACGCTTGAATGGTGCGCCATAACTGGCATGAACATGGCCATATGCCATGTACTTCGGCCCCCATCTTGTTAAAAGATCATTGAAACAGGCAAAACCGCGGTGAGCCAGATCTTCCCCATCCCCATAGCCAAGACACGGGGCATGGCTGACAAGCAGATCAAAGCCGCCTGTAAACCGTAACATGCCCTCCATGTGGCGGATCCGCTTGCTCATCTGCTTTTCCGTATACATATCCTTCCCGCTGTGATAGCGCATCGAACCGCCAAGGCCAAGTATCCGCAGACCGTGAAAGTTGTATACCGTATCGTCGATATCAATACAGCCCATGGGCGGATGCACATCATAGTGATGGTCATGGTTGCCGCGCACATACAGCAGCGGCTTATTGGCAGCCGTGGTCAGATACTCCAGATAATCCGCAGAAAGATCACCGCAGGAAATGATCAGATCATATGCATCTGTCTTGTCAGGTGTCCAGTAATCCCACAATCCCTTTTCTTCTACATCAGACAATAACAGAAGCTTCATTGCGCCTCCATCTGTTTGATTTCAGCAGCCGTCTTCTCATCATATTCATGCATTTCAGGTATCTTTCCTTCCACATTCTCATACAGCCAGTCCATGGCCAGAATCTGCCCGGCATCCAATGCCCCATGGCTGTTTCTCACATTGCCAGCCTGGTCTTTCAGCTCACCAGAGAAAATGGCAAAATCATCACAGAGAAGCGCATTCTTCAAGGCATCCATCAGCCGCACAGAGCAAGATGGCAGGCCATCTGCACAATGCAGATCAATCACACCGGACTTCAGTCCCCACCACTGGCTGTGCATGCCAGGCTTGATGCCCTGAATGATATTATGAATCAGTTTTTCATAAAAGGCACCCCAGTTGCGCACCGGTGCAGCCAGATGAATCACTTTGCCATTCTCTCTGCGGCAAAGGCCGTATTCCGGTTCATCACGGTCCGGAAAGATCAGGTCCCTGGCCGCATACAGCGTAATGTTTTCCTTTGCAAACAAAGCGGCACTATCCACATCTTTCTGATCGGCCCAGACTGCTTTCACTTTAATATCCGGACGGACCATCTGTGCACCAATGGCAAAGGCATTGACTTCTGCTGCTGTGCCATACACAGGCGAGGGCACCAGATAGCCAATGTGATCGGTATTACTGAGCTGAGCTGCCAGAGCACCCATCAGAAACTTCACTTCAAAATCACGGGTGGCATAGGAATGCAGCGAATGGTTCTCCAAAAATAACGAGCAGTTGTAAATCTGCACCTGTGGATGCAGGATTGCCTGCCGCAGGGCAGCGGTTCTCTGCAGGATGCTGGTAGTAAAGATCACCTGTGCTCCTTTGGCAATGGCATCATTGATAGCCGCTTCGGTATCTTCATCTTTGTCACAGCTGTCATAAACCATTGTCTTCACAATGCCGTCAAACACATTCTCGATGTAAATGCGGCCGATTTCATGATCCGAGACAGCACTGTCACTCTGCTTCGTCGGATAAATAAAGGCTGTATACAAAGGATTGCGCTCACTGTAGGCAGGATTGAAATTCAGCAGGCTGAACCGCTTTTCCTTTGCATCCACCGGTGCCATCTGCACGCCTGCCTGCTGACAGGAGCCAAGCATCAGTTCCTTCTGCAGGCCCGCAATACGCCGGGCAATGGAAGCGCGGGAATAATCCAGCAGACTGTCAAACTGATAGGTCAGAAGATAGACAAGAAAGGCATCTCCTGGTGTAAGAGAGACTTTGTCACTTTTCATCTGCTGATAGACACCCTCAAAGCGGAAATAGCCGCCCTGAACAGTATGAATCAGATCCGCAGGCCATGGCGTCACCAGATCCCGGTTTAACAATGCGGCAAGCCGCTTATAGCTGCCAGGCTTTGTGAACTGAATATTGTAGATCGGACAGACCTTGTAAAAGGAAAGAAACTCCTGATAGACAGCTGGCATATCATCACACATCACTCTGGTGACATCAGCCATGATGGAAGGATTGCCAAGATACTTCATGACGGAAACACGCTTGTTGCCTTCCTGCACATAGAAGCGGCCCAGATACTCCTTGACCTGAATGGGATCATCAATGCCGCTGTCTGTCTGCACCTGCCAGACATTCATCCACTTGCGGGCAAACTCACTTCCCTCCGGCATGACCGGCATATAATTGCCGGCAAAGGATACCGTCCGCATCTGTGTCACTGTACCCGTCACAAGAGACAGCGGGATCTCCATGACACCCAGCGGGATCTGCTGACAGGTGCCTTTGACAATGTCATCGAGAACAGCAAGCTTTTCCCCGTGCTTTACTGCTTTTTCACCCTCTTTGTGGGCTTTTTGATATTCCTGCAGAGCTTCACTCATACGTCCTTCTCCCTTTTGTTCTCAATTATATGAAAAAAGATGGCTGTTACACCATCTTTGCAAGTGACATCACAAACAGATCTCACGCTTTTTCATTGTCTGAAGATGAAACACTGTTCTTGGAAATCAAAATCACTTCTGCAGTTGTTTCCTGGCCATCCCGCTTCAATGTCAGTGTCACCTTGTCGCCAACATCCTTATCGGCAATGTATTCAGCCAGTGTGCTGACACTTGTCACTTCTGTGTTATCCACTTTGACAATCCGGTCACCGACCTTCACACCGGCATCGGCGGCATTGGATTCATCCGCAATGGCAACAACATACACGCCGCCCTCCTGATCATCCGATGCTGTTACCTGCTGCACAGTGATGCCAAGAGCTGCCTTGGATGCAAACGGATTGGTGGAATCACTGCCATTACCATTCTGTGTGCCCTGTGAAGGGGAAGCCGAAGAAGAACCATCCGTTCCATCAGAACCAGAACTGCCGGAGCCATTGGAGCCCTGCGATCCATTATTGTCAAACTGAGAAGGCAGCTGCTCAAAGAACTTCTCCATCTCTTCCCGTTCTGCAGAAGTATCGTTCTTCCGGCTTCCAAGGCCTGTATAGTTGGCCACAACACCGCCGCCAAAGCCGCATCCAAAGCACAATGCACAGATGCCGATAATCGTCCATACCTTCTTGTGGTTAACCTTCTTTTTAGCAGGCTTTGCGGGCTTTGGTGCTTCTGTCTTTGGCGCAGACGAAACTGTCTTGCCAGCGGTTTTCATCTCTGCTGTATTTTCTGTCTTAGCTTCTGAAGCAGCAGATGCCTCTGTCTTTTCTTCGCCCTTTTCGGTATGTTCTTCTGACTTAGCTTCTGCAGATGCTGGTTCAGCAGATTCTGCCTTTTCCTGTGACTTTGCAGTATTGTCCACAGATGTCAGCTGCTGGGTTTTATCAGTCTGCCCAGAAGAAGACACTGTCTTTTCAGCAGATGATTCCTGCTTTGCGTCTTTGTTTTCTTCTGTATTTTTCTTTTCGTTATCGATATTTTCTGCCATGTCTCTCACTCCTTCTGTGTTTGCAGATACATGGTACCTGTCTTTTGTGAACACTGCATGAACAACAGAAGGATGTCAGACGATAATTGCCTGCTTACTGCAGCTTCATATCACCGTCTTTGATCCAGCCAAGATGCTTCTCCAGGCGGCAGAACAATACGGACAGCACCGCCGGCAGCACAAAGCAGATCAGGATCATACCAAGCCAGTCCATACCAGTGATGCTTGTCTTCAGGCCGTTTTCAATATCACTGATCCAGCCGGTGTAGATGCCGATCTGGCCGACAAAGCCGCAGGTTCCCATACCGGAAGAGACAGCCGGGCCATTGTTCTGCAGATGGAAGACACAGGTGGCAAGTGGGCCGGTGATCGCGCTGGCAAAAATCGGAGGCAGCCAGATTCTTGGATTCTTGATGATATTGGGCATCTGCAGCATGCTGGTGCCAATTCCCTGCGAAACAAGTCCGCCAACGCCGTTTTCCTTGTAGGACATGATGGCAAAGCCAACCATCTGCGCGCAGCATCCAGCCACGGCGGCGCCCCCGGCCAGTCCGGTCAGAGAAAGGGCGGCACAGATGGCTGCAGAAGAAATCGGCAGCGTCAATGCAATGCCTGTTACAACAGCCACAATCATTCCCATGACAAGCGGCTGCTGTTCGGTTGCCCACATGATGACGGAGCCAAGTGAAGATGCCGCTGCACCAATGGCCGGTGCCCACAGCATACTCAAACCAGCACCAACGATCAGTGTCACTGCCGGCGTAACCAGAATATCAATCTTTGTTTCACCGGAGACAAGCTTGCCGCACTCCGTTGCAATGATGGCAATGATGTAAACAGCCAGAGGACCGCCGGCCCCGCCCAGACTGTTGGCAGCAGCACCGACACCTACCATGGTAAACAAAACAAGCTGCGGGGCATGCAGTGCCCAGGCAATGGAGGCTGCCATTGCCGCACCGGCTGCACCGGAGGCATAGCTGCCAATGTCAGAAAGGAAGGACAGATGCAGCTGGGTGCCAGCTGTCGAAAGAATCGTTCCAATCAGCAGGGAAGCGAAAAGCCCCTTTGCCATCGCTCCCATCGCATCAATCAAATAGCGGTCTGCAGAGACAACCACGTCCTTGCGGGCCAGAAAACGCCTTACATTTTCCATATCTTTCTCCCCTTGAACATGTTCCGTTATACAACAGGAGAAAACATTTGTATAGTCATTCTGACTATACTTTATTGTCAGAATGACTATCAAATAATCAGTCACAAAAAAAACAGCAGACATTTCCTGCTGTTAACATGAATCCTGTCCGCAAAAACACTCTCATGCCTTTACCGGTACTTTATTGCTCATGAAAATCACAATGACACTGCCAATCACACAGAAGACAAAGCTGAGCAGCACCAGCAGATGCGGCCCAAATGCATCCAGGATCATGCCGCCGGACACATTGGCAATAATGCCGGACGCCATCATCATGATGGTAAACATAGACTGTCCCTTGACGGCTTCTCCCGCCTTCATTCTTTCGCCTGTATACTGCACAATGGCAGGATAGAACAGGCCGTATGCCATGAAAGAAAGCAGCTGTGACACATAAACAAGAGTCACATTGCCAGCCAGCAGAACAAGCAGTGCCTTGAGTGAAAAGCCAATCATGGATACCTGCAGGGCATGGGCTGCAGAAAGCCTTCTGCGCAGCCAGTCAAAGCTGACCATAGCAGGGATTTCCATGGCAGCTCCAAGGGCAAACAGATTACCCATATCTGTGACCGTACCGCCCAAAGGCTTGATCACCTGCAGCATGAATGAACCTATGATGTAATTGTAGTAGTACATGACCATGATGCCGATATTCAGCACCAGGAATGCCTTGTTATTTCTGATGAAGTCTTTGAGCGTAATGCGCTCTTCCTCTTTGGGTTCCACATGAGATGAAGATGTCTGTGGCCCAAGATGTTTTTTCAAAAGGAAGATGCTTATCAGCAATAGAATCAACGAGAATATCGTAGCACCGGGAATGGAATTGATGCCTGCTTTTTCTATCACGACGCCCAGAACAGCAGTCATGATGGCATACAGCAGAGATCCGGCGGCTCTGCACAAGCCAAAATTAAGCTGAATGCCATATCCCTGAATCCGAAAAACAAGTGTATTTACAAGCGGCTGCAGAAGCAGATCAAACACAAGAGCCAGCACATAGCAGATAAACAGGGCAGCACTGTGACCATGCAGAATCATCAGAAAGATGCACATCAGGCCGGTCAGAAAGGCAAGCAGTGAAATCAGCTGGGTCAGTGTAACCTTTTTCGTGCGGTCTGCGAAGTCAGCCAGCCCTGGTGATAAAAGAACAGTTAACAGATTTGCACCGGACATTACCAGACCGACTTCCGTGTTGGAAAAACCATTGGCCAGCAGGAATACCGAAAGGAAAGCACCTACACCGGCATACATTGTAGAGTAAAAGCCCTGAATACCAGCATAGTCCAGTGTCAGTCGTGTTTTCAGTTTTTTCTGGTTCATATCCAAATCTTCCCTTCTGCAGCAATGCGGCCATAGCGTACCACACTGCCTGTGGGCATACAACAGAGTAAAGAAAACTTACTCAATGGATTTCGGGATCTTCATAGCACTCACAATAGCGGGCCATGAAAGATGGCTTTTCACCCTTTGCATACAGGTGGGAAACATCACCAAAGCTGCTGATCCGGAAAGACGCAGTTCCTTTTACTCTTTCCTCGGTATAGATGGTTGTCACACTGGATGGTGCTGCGCAGAATCCATGCCAGATGATCATCGGGGATACATTCAGCAGATGGGACAGCAGCACACATTCAAGACCAAAATGACAGAACAGGGCAATGGTATCGTGATTGCTGGCAACGGCATCATACAAATATCCATTGCGCTGATAGCCGTGCTTAGCCAGCAATTCATCAAAGCTGGAAACAACATGGTCATACTTTGCTTTCAGATCCACTGCCTCAAAAGCAGGATTTTCTGTCCAGTGATCCTTGTCAAAGAAGCGCTCATCCTGAGTCCAGACAGCAGGACGCCAGTCCCATGGCCTTGTTGGTTCAGTTTCATCGGTATGAACAACCGGAATATGAAACTCCTTCAGCCAGTCCAGTGTCACTGCCTGACGATTCATTTTCTTCAGTGTACAGGAAGCCGTAGCCTGTGCCCTGCCCATCGGTGAAACATAAAAATAGTCGATCTTTTCCTTTGCCAGCCGCTCCGCAAGATACTCCGCCTCACGCCATCCCTTCTCTGTCAGGCTGTCATGTGCATAGTCTGGCTCACAATGCCGCACCACCAGTATTCTCATTCCAATTCCTCCCAATCTCATTGAAAACAAAATACATCTCGATTATAATATCAAAGCTGTCATTTGCCGACTTAGCTCAGTTGGTAGAGCAACTCATTCGTAATGAGTAGGTCGTTGGTTCGATTCCGATAGTCGGCACCTCAGAAAAGCCCTTGAATAAAGGGTTTTTCTTTTGTTCGATATAATGTACATTCACAAAATCAGCTTCCAGGTACATCAAATGTTTTTTATTTTTGCAGAAATAATCCAGCAAATCCTCTGCAAGGCATATTTATATTACGATTTACAGTATCATCACAATATCAATAAGCGGCTTATCCGCGGTTCATTTTCATCATCTGTCTGCTGTCATTTCTTTGCTTTTTCAGCATGCGGACAACGTTGCCCCTTTTTCATGTTTCTCATATACTAAGGACATGGATCACGATAAAGAGTGCCCTTATCGGGCAAAAAATGAATACTGTACACATGCCATTCGTCTGTTTCAGAAGCTGCCGGAAGAAGATCAGGCTTCGCTGGTGGCACATGCGATGCACATCAAACGGCCGCGCGGTTCCATTCTGGCCGAAGAGAACAGCGAAATCGATGCGGTTGTCATCATCCGCAGAGGCAAGGTGAAAACCAGAAGAATTGATACCAATGGTGAGGAACATATTCTGGATGTCCTGCATGACGGCCAGGCAATCTGGCATGGCATGTTTCTGGAGGATCATGTCTACCACTATGATGTTGTGGCTCTGACGGATGTTTCTCTATGTCTGATCAAACGTTCTGATTTTATTGCCGTGCTTTCTGAGCACCCCTCTACGGCTTTATATCTGATTGAAATGCTTTCTACGGAACTGCAGGATGCCAATGAGAAAGCTTACCTGCTGTCTCTGCATGCAGTGGATGACCGGGTCGGTCAGTTTCTGCTGTTTCGTGATGCCCGCTGCATTGGCAAGGAGATTGAGCTTAAGCTGGATGACATTGCAGCATCCATCAGTTTACGGCCTGAGACCGTCTCCCGGGTAATCACAAAGTTTGAAAAAGAAGGTGCCGTAAGAAGACTGGGCCATGGCAAGCTGCTTGTCATAGACCGCAGGAAGCTTTCTGCGCTATCTCATGCCTGAAGATCCTGATAATAGCTTTTCGCGGTGACAATACCATCCTGCATCATGATCTTTCCTCTGGCAATCACGCCATCCAGGGAGAGATCATTTTTTAACAGCACCAGGTCGGCATCACTGTCTTTGCCAATGTGCCCTTTGTGAGGATACAGATCCAATGCAGTTGACACCGTCTTTGTAATTGGCATCAGAGCTTCAGAAAGAGACAAGTGCTCATCATTGACAAGATGGCGGACTGTATCAAACAAAGTTGCCATCTTTCCAATTCCCATTCCAATCAGCTTCTTGTCATCACTCCACACCGGGAAACTGCCATTGGAATCCGAAGACAATGTAATTCTGTCCCAGGATACCTTTTCCTTCGCAGCTGCCATCAGATGCGCTGTTCTGGCTGTCTCATTGCCGCTGGTAAAGTCAATATAGCCGCCCTTTGAGGCAAAGATCAAAGCATCCTCGTACGCATTCGCCACATGCGTCGGTCTGAACTGACGAATCGGAATATCCGTATTCTCTACAATGTCCAATACATCCTTGTATCCCTTTTTGCCCCTGCCCGTATGCATGTGCACAATACCTGGCTTTTTTGCCAGCAGGCCGGCTGTTCTTACCTGTGTGGCCAGACGTGCAAGCTCTTCCTTACTGACATTGGAAGAACGATGGTCACTGATGGCAATCTTGACGCCAATGATTTCATTGATAAACGCAACATCTTTTGCCACAGATCCTGTCAGGGTCGTGCTGGGATAGGCATAGGAACCTGTCAAACACCAGGCACTCATGCCTTCTTCCCGCAGTGCCTTTGTCTTGGCGACAAGTTCCTGCACGCTTTTGGCATTGCTGTCAGTGCCCAGCAGGCCAACCACAGAGGTCACACCATACCGGATGCAGTCACGCATCTGCAGCGGTGGAATCAAAGAGGCAAAGCCATCCTCACCGCCGCCGCCAATGATATGGACATGCTGGTCAAGAAAGCCCGGCACAAGCAGCTTGCCAGTACCATCAATAACCTTCATATCATCCTTATCCCAGTCAAAGTCAATCTGATGATCCACTTTGACAATACGGTCATTGCATACCAGTACATCATTGATGCCAAGATCTTCCGGTGCATACACATGCACATGCTTTATGATCAGAAACATACTTCACCTCCAAAAAAAGTCCGTTCAGTGTAAGAACGAACCAATCACGCCATACGATACAAGCGACATAATCACAGCTGCCAGGAAGACACCAAGCAGGATGGAAATACTTGCCTTCTTCAGGTCCATATCAAAGACAGATGCCACCAGAGAACCTGTCCAGGCGCCTGTGCCAGGCAGCGGAATACCAACAAACAGCATCAGTCCCCAGAAACCATACTTATCAATCTTTGGCTTGTTTTTAGCAGCCTTGGCTTCCAGCCATTCCACGAATTTACCCATGTGATGATCTGCCATGAAATGAAGAAGTTTTTTCAAAAGCAATAAGATAAACGGAATTGGCAGAATATTGCCGGCAACACAGAAAATCAAAGCTTTCCAGAGCGGAATGTTCAGCAGTCTGGCAACGATCAGACCCCCGCGCTCTTCAACAAGCGGAAACATTGAAACGATAAAGACTGACCACTCAGCCGAAATATGCTGTCCAATCGTGGACATGAACCAGTTAATGAAGCTGTTCATACATCCTCCTGAATGCGACTACTCTACCACATCCGCCATACGTGCTCAACCAGAGCTGATATACACCCTGGTAAAATTTGCGGAAAAATATTGTTGACATAAAAAGTTAGAATTGGTATTATAGACAAGCATTCGATGAGATATGGGCCTGTAGCTCAGGTGGTTAGAGCGCACCCCTGATAAGGGTGAGGTCGTTGGTTCAAGTCCATTCAGGCCCACTTCATCGTATGGGGTTATAGCTCAGCTGGGAGAGCACCTGCTTTGCAAGCAGGGGGTCAGGAGTTCGATCCTCCTTAGCTCCACTGATTACGGATGAGAAATCATCCGTTTTTTTCTCTGTTTCTTAAAAGGATGGGCGCTGCTATTCAGCGCCCATCCTTTGTTCTTATCCTTTTGCTTATTTCTGAGGAATCAGGGAAGCATTCATGCCCTGAAAGCGCGGCCTGCGTGCCTTGCTCAATCTGAACAAGCCGCTTACGGTAATACTGAGCTCCGGCAGTCTGCCCGGATAGCGCTCCGTATCATTCTTACGCATATATGCTCTGCCCTGCACAAGCACACGGTCACCAGCCTCAAACTCATATGCCTCATCAGCACGCCAGTCCTTGGCCGTAAAACTGATCACATCCACAGAGCCCTCGTCATCATGAACATGATAGTAATCACGGCTCTGTGTCTCTTTCAGCAGTGTCATGATCTTGCGGTCCTGGTTATGCAGTGTAATCCTGCCAAATGCCATCTTCTCATCCTTTTCCGGCCCCAGGTCTGAACGCAGATGCACAGCACCATCTTCCTCAATCGTTCCAATCGCCGTCACATAGTAGCAGATCACATTGTGATCATGATCCCGAATCGTTTCAAATGCAAAATAATCTCTAGGTCCCATCATTGTCAAATTTCTTCCCAAACTTGGATGTATTCTGTAAACATAGGCTTTATACCACATTTTTCTGTGACGTGCTACCATGAATTTGGAAAAGCGGAGGTTTCCCATGTCAACAATTCTGAAATCTATTCCTGTTACTGCCATTGACGGCTTCACCATCGGGCAGTGTGAAAATACCAATACGACAACGGGTGTTACCGTCATTCTCACTGGTGAAAAAGGTGCTGTCTGCGGTGTTGATGTCCGCGGCGGCGGTCCTGCCAGCCGGGAAAATGCCCTGCTCAATCCTCTTGCCGCAAACGATGCCGTTCATGCCGTTGTTCTCTCCGGCGGATCTGCCTTCGGTTTGGAAAGCAGCTGCGGTGTTATGCGCTGGCTGAAGGAAAGAAGCATCGGCTTTCAAACTGCATACGGGCCAGTCCCGATTGTTGTCAGTTCCTGCATCTTTGATCTTGGCATTGGTGATGCCAATGCCTGGCCGGATGCACAGATGGGCTATCAGGCCTGTCAGAGTGCCCCGAACTTCCTTGAAGGCAATCATGGTGCCGGCATGGGTGCAACGGTAGGCAAAGCCAATGGCATGGAACATGCTATGAAAGCAGGTATTGGCGCAGCAGCATTTCAGCTGAATGATCTGCAGGTAGGCGCCATTGCCGTCGTCAACGCCTTTGGCGATATCTATGATCCTGATACCGGCAGAAAGCTGGCAGGACTGCGGGATGATGATGGCACAATGACACCAAGCTGTGAAGAGGCACTGTACCAGATGGCACCGCAGCTGGCCCATACCAACACAACCATCGCTGCGATATTAACCAATGGCATCTTCAACAAGACAGAGCTCACCAAAATTGCCGGGATGGGCCATGACGGCTATGCCCGTGCCATCAATCCCGTGCATACCATGTTTGACGGTGACTCTCTGTATGCCCTGAGCCACCCTGCTGTTAAAGCAGACATCAATGTGGCAGGCACACTGGCCGCAAGAGCAGTCGCAAAAGCCATTGATGCCGCTGTTCTGCATACTCAGGCAGCTTTTGGACTGCCCTGTGCCAAAGACATGCTTGCAAAGTAAAAAAACAGGTTTTGAAGAAAGTCTGGCGTAAATCCAGTCTTCTTCATGACCTGTTTTATTTTACGGCATCCATAAGCTTTTCTCTCTGGCGGACAGAGCGTTTCAGCCAGCCTCCCTGGAAGTAATACAGGAAGAACATGGCCGAAGTCGCGATCCAGCTGATTGGATAGCATACAAGCGTATCAAACAGACGGGTGGCAGGGAAAAACAGGATCCACAGGATTCTGAATGCTCCAACACCAATTGCAGTCATGACCATAGGAACAACAGAATCACCGCATGCACGCATAGACGAGGAAAGAATCTCGACGCCACAGAATGTCACCCAGAACGGGCACATGTACCACAGCATCTGCATACCAATATTGATGACACCCTCATCTGGTGTAAACAGACGGTAAATCCAGCGGCCCAGCAGCAGGCATCCTAAAGAAATTGCACTGGCCCCGATGACATACATGAGCAATCCTTTATGAATGCCCTTCTTCACACGGGTAATATTGCCCGCCCCGAAGTTCTGGCCGCAGAATGTCAGCACTGCCTGTCCAAGTGCTGCCGAGGAATTCCAGAACAGGGCATCAATCTTGCCAAAAGCAGTAAATGCAGCGACGGTATCTGTACCATAGCTGTTGACACTGGACTGAATAAACAGGTTGGCGATGGAATACAGGCAGGACTGAATGCCCACCGGGAAACCGATGATAACAACGCTCTTGAGCACATTCCAGTCAACGGACAGATCGCGTATCTTAAATGCATAAATATCATCGGTTCTGGCCAGCACCCACAGTGTCAAAGCACAGGAAACAACTTCTGAAAGTACCGTTGCGATGGCAGCCCCAGCTACTGACCAGTGGAAGCCTACGACAAACAGAATATCCAGTACGATATTGGTAATACAGGATGCCGCCAGAAAATATAATGGGCGTTTGGAATCACCGACAGCACGCAGAATGCCGGCACCGTTGTTATAAATCAAAGACGGCACCATCCCGGTCAGATACAGGCGCATATAGGTCAGTGAGTAGCTGTAAATAGAATCCGGCACTTTCAGCAGATGCAGAATGGAAGGTGCTAGCAGAATACCGCCAACCGTAAAAATAATGCCAAGGATCAAGGACAGATACATAGAGCTGTCAACGGCCTTATGCACGCCTTCCTGCTGGCGGCTGCCATAGTACTGGGCAATGACGACGGTCGCACCTGAGCTTAATCCTACGACAAAGCCGACCAGCAGATTGATCACCGTACCAGTGGATCCGCCTACAGCGCCAAGGGCTTCCTTGCCGACAAAATTGCCAACAACAATGGCATCCACCGTGTTATAAAGCTGCTGAAACAAGGAGCCAAACATGATCGGAAAGAAAAAGAACAGGATCTGCTTCCCGATACTTCCCTCCAGCATATCATTCTTAGCATGCATGCTTATACCCTCCCTTCATTTTGATTTCATCATGAAAACAATGGCATCATGATACCACGATCCCGGTATCAGTAAAGCCGCTCAGCCTGAAAACAGCCTGTTTACAAGATGATATACCATTCAGACAAATATCGATGCATTTTATTCCACAGCCTTCAGTGATTCGGCCATGTTAATACGCCGGATAGATCTGCGCATCAGCAGATTTACAATCAATGTAAAGAGCAGTGTGATGACAAAGGAAAGTACATAGGACAGTGCTGTCACATGAACATCAAAGCACATGGTATTCACGACAATACGGGCCATGACTGCTCTTTCAAACAGGGTTCCTGCCGGCATGCCAAGCAGCCCTGCCAGAACAGAAAGAATGATGTTTTCACGCAGAACGTAGCTGTATGTCTCGCGCGGATAGAAGCCAAGCACTTCCACCGTGGCAATTTCACGGCTGCGCTCAGCAATATTGATACTTGTGAGATTGTAGATCACAACAAATGCCAGTGCACCAGAGATGATGACAATCATGGCAATGATGTAGTGCAGACAGGAAAGCGCGCGGTCTACGCTGCTGCGGGTCTCTGTAAGCCGCACCAGTCCTGTTACACCGGAAAGATCTGTCAGACGTGTGGCAAAATCATCTGAGACATCACTGCATTTCAACAGGTATGTATCCGCCTGCCATGAGGCATCGGTAAAGGAGGCATGATTATTCATGATGACGAAATTGCTGATATAGCAGTCAAAGATGCCGCTGACCTTCACGCGCATCTGGTTGTGGTCACTGTCTTCCATCACCATCTCATCACCCACTGACAGTTTCAGCTTGCGGGCAATACCTGTGCTGATGACTGCTTCACCATCCTTTGGAAAGGCAATCTGTTCACTGCCATAATGCAGATGCCAGTAATCTGAAAACGCATCGGTATCCGCAAACTGATACAGCGTTACACCATTGAGCTGCGTGTCCTGACCAACTGTCACACCAGTGGAACTGCCTTCCAGCATGCCGTCAATCTCCGTGCTCTTTTCAAGCTCACTTTCCACCTGGTCATGCACATCCGTTTTGAATGAAAGGGCCATATCATACGTCTGGACCTGGTCAAACTGCAAATCAGCGATATCCACCATGGAATCCTTGACGCCAAATCCTGTCACAAGCAGGCCGGTACAGCAGGCAATGCCGATCACAAACATCACCAGACGCTGGGGATAGCGGAAGGCATTGCGCAGACTGGTCTTCTGCAGAAAGGACAGATGTTTCCAGATGGAAAAACGTTCCAGGAAGATTCTTTTGCCATGGCGGGCAGGCAGCGGCCGCATCAGAGCAGCCGGCACACTGTCCAGTTCATGATGGCAGCTGTACCATGTACACAAAATCATGCCCAGCATCGTTACTGTCAGTGTCAACAAAGCAAGCTTCCATGAAAACAGATACGGCATGGATGCAAAGTGATAGCTGACCTGATAGGCTTTCCAGAAAATCTGCGGTAAAGCCCATGTACCGCCAAAGAAGCCAATGATCCATCCAAGCAGGGCAGCACTGCCGGCATACAGCAGATATTTGGCCGTAATTGCGCCCTCAGAAAAGCCAAGAGCCTTCAATGTGCCGATCATGCCGCGTTCTTCTTCAACCATGCGTGTCATGGTAGTGATACATACAAGCATGGCAATCAAGACAAAGAACAGCGGGAACAGACTGGCAAGACCGCCGACAATTGACGTGTCATTTTCAAAGCTCACATAGCCGGCATTGTCTTTCCGGGTCAGTACATATGTCTTTGGCGCCGTAATACCAGCAGCTTCGCCTGTCCATTCCGTCAGAAAATGGTCATTTAGCAATGTATGATAGCGCTCCTCTGATATTTCACTGGTTTTCTGTTCCACATCATCCTGATATGTATCAAGCAGGCTGTCATAGGCCTTGCTGTAAATCTCTGCCTGGTTGGATAAAGTCAGATCCACCTCCGTATAGTCATCTGATACAAACACGGCATCCTGCACATAGAGAAACGCCTTGATGGTACCGCTGCCAATGGAAGCAGTGCCGCGGTCATTGCCAATATACAGCGGCGATGTGCACAGCCCGGTAATCGTATACGTTTCTCTTTTCAAATCACTGCTGTCCACGGTGATGGTTTTACCAATATCATCTTTGGTAAAGAAATTATCATCCCCAAGACATTCAGAAGTATTCCCCGGCAGCTTCCCTGCGGTCAGCTTTGGCACATTGATCTTTGCAGGCATGGCAATGACGGTATAGACATCACTGCTGCCATCAAACGTTCCCATGGCATTCAGGCTCTTCTGTCCCTCTGCCTCTTTGATCCCATCAATGCCGGCCAGCTTCTCTACTTCATCATCCCCAAAGCCAAGCGTAGAATACAAGCGGAAATCATACAGATTCTGCAAAGACAGATAGTTCTGACCAACTGAAGTCATGGCATCTGTTGTAATACGCAGGCCTGAGAAAAAGCCAACCCCAAGCATCACAATCAGCACAAGAGCAAGCCAGCGTCCCTTGAAGCTGGCAATCGAGCGTCTGGTTAACTTTCCAATCCCTTTCATCTTCTTCACCAGACTATCTCATCCACACTTTGAATATGGCCATTCTTACAATCATCCAGAATCTTTCCACTCTGGATATGGATGATACGGTCAGCCATCGGGGCAATTGCCTGATTATGGGTAATGATAACAACCGTTGTATGCCGCTGCCGGCTCAGTTCATACAGCATCTTTAATACGGCCTTGCCAGTCACAAAGTCCAGGGCACCGGTTGGCTCATCACATAGCAGCAAAGATGGATTTTTTGCCAAGGCGCGGGCAATGGCCGTACGCTGCTGCTCACCGCCGGAAAGCTGGGAAGGAAAATTATTCATTCTGTCCTGCAGTCCCACCATTTCAAGAGCCTTCTCAGCCGGAATCGGAGCATCACAAAGCTGGGCAGCAATTTCTACGTTCTCCAGGGCGGTCAGATTGGGAATCAGGTTGTAAAACTGGAAAACAAAGCCAACATCATGGCGCCGGTATGCCGTCATTTCCTTCTTATTGAAAGCACTGATTTCCCTGTCTTTCAGATAAATATGTCCGGATGTCAGAGTATCCATGCCGCCAAGCATATTGAGCAGCGTTGTTTTGCCAGCACCAGATGAGCCCAGGATCACGCAGAATTCTCCCTGATCAATTGTAAAACTCACTCCATCCAGTGCATGCACGGCGGCACTGCCGCTGCCATAGATTTTTACTGCATTCTCAAAACGGATATACCCTGATGCATCGCTCATTTGTGTAACCTCTGCTAAAGGTATTTTAACTGAAAACCAATAAAACAAAACAGCCAGTTATCAACCAGCTGTCCGATGAGAATGAGAAATATGGGAACTCATGTATATGATGGTCCAGACAACACTCATACCAAGCGCTATGGCAATGGCAAATTCCATCATCAGGAAAAACTGTGTCTGACAGTCTGCCATGCGATTCTGCACGGCTGCCAGCATGCCATAGTACAGATAGGAGCCCGGAATCAGTGGAATCGCGGATGGAATCACAAACAGGGTTGCCGGAGCATGCAGCAGTCTTGCCAGAAGCTCTGCATACGCTGCTGCAAAGGCAGATGCCAGCAGACATGGCGAAAAGATGGTGCCGGTGAGATGGTGCAGAAGCAGGTAAATACTCCAGGTAAACAGGCCGCCAAGGCTTGCTGGCAGCAGTAACCGCCCACGCACCCGGAACATGATGGAAAAGCCAAGGGAACCAAAGAAGGCCGTGGCAAGCTGAATGATAATTGTCTGCATCTTACAGCCTCCCGGCAGCCATGATCGCTGTCATAAAGCCAGCCGCAATGACGGCTGCTCTTACCATGCTTTCCGTTAAGCGGAGTGTACCGCTGATCGTATCGCCAACCAGAATATCACGGATGGAATTTGTCATCGGAATACCCGGGATCAATAACATGATGTCCCCGATCATAATCATATCCGCATGCAGAGACGGCGCCAGCCTGGCAGTCAGACAGACACAGAATCCGGTAAGGAAACTTGTCAGCAGGTTGAACGACACGGCATTGGGGCAGATGGGATCCAGAAACTGCACCAGAAAGGCTACAAGCAGTCCCATCAGGCCGGAGGCAATGCCATCCGCAAATGTACCGCCAAAGAAGATGGCAAAGGCCATTGCACCAAGCATACTGCCAAAGTACATCCAGAAGACGTTTTCTTTCTGATTGCGGATTGCTTCAATTTTCTGATGCAGCTGTGCACACGAACATGGTTTTCTGCAGAAGGCACGGCTCAGCTGATTCAATTGCTCCAGCCGGCGGAAATGATTGGAGGCACTTGTCAGTACACGTTTTGTCTGCGTATAGACATGTCCATCTGAATCTTCCATCGTTACAACAATACTGCTGGTGATGACAAAGACGTTCATCCTGGCAGCACCAGATGCCATTCCCATGCGGGCAATCGTATCCTCTACCCGTTTTACTTCACCACCGCTGTCCAGCATCAGCTCACCAATATCCAGCAATGCCTGCAGCAGGTTATTGCGCTCTGTCTCTTCCATCACTCACACAATCTTTCGCAAGCCATTGTATCAGAACACAAAGGCAAGAGAAATGAAAAGCAGCTGTCATTTTCAATGCAGATCATCATACGTAATCAGCTCCACATGATTGGTCTCAATCCAGTCTTTCAGCTGCAAAGACATCATCATGGCAGCGTCTTTACACCGGGCCAGAGACAATGTCGTCAAGCCAAGCAGTTCATCATCAATGTAGCCAGGATGACAGGCAATTGTGATGTATTCAGCAGAAAGAAATTCCTCTGCATATTTCAGATTGTCCTGCAGCGGTGTTCGGGCAAGCTGTTCCTCAGGATCAAAAATCTTTCCTTTCAAAGAAACTGACCTGCTTTGAAATGTCTCCTTTGATACAAAGCCATACTGTTTCTGCATATCCAGAGAAAATGGAACGCCTGTTTCTTTGGACAGATCACGAATGACCTGCATATAGTTTTCATGCATCAGAGAATGGGCATGCAGATAGCCTGGCTTTCTGCCAGTCAAAGCCAGAAAGCGCTCATACTGCGCCTTCATTTCCCGATAACATTCTTCATATGGAAACATCTCTTTTCCGCCTTGTTCACTCTGATAACGTTGATCCTTTACCCGCACACCAGAGCGGATAAAAGCGCCATTTTCATCCACCAGATGCGGGATCAAAGACGGATCCAGGACCGGTCTGCCAGAGACAATATTGAAGTCAATGCCAAAGCATACCTGCGGACGGTCTGCCATGAAGCTCACGGCAAATTCAGTTGAGGGCATATTGGTAAACAGGCCTGTATTGCGCAATACACCATGATCAATCGAATCTACAATTCCTAATGTCACACCTCTTGTAAAGCCAAAATCATCTCCCTGTGTCAGCAGTTTCGTCATATCACGCATCACCTTCCTGCAATTGCTCTTTGTGTGATACAGATCATAACAGACAAAGCCGCAGACACAAAAAAACCTGAAGAATTCTCTCCAGGTTTTCCAAGCCAAATTGTGATTAACGCTTGCTGAACTGCGGTGCACGGCGGGCAGCTTTGAGACCGTACTTCTTACGTTCCTTCATACGGGAATCACGTGTGAGGAATCCAGCCTTCTTCAGTACAGGTCTGTAATCTGCACTGGCTTCCAGCAGAGCACGGGAGATGCCATGACGCATAGCACCAGCCTGGCCGGCATAACCGCCGCCATAAACGTTGATCTTGATGTCAAACTGACCCTTTGTTTCAGTCAGTACAAGCGGAGCATTTACCTCCATACGCAGAGTAGCCTGCGGGAGATACTCTTCCAGAGTGCGTCCATTAACTGTGATCACACCTGTACCCGGAGTCATAAAGACACGGGCAACGGACTGCTTGCGGCGTCCTGTTCCGATGTAAGTAACCTTCTTCTTACCTGCCATTGTCCTTATCCTCCTTACTTAATCTTCAGCTCAACAGGCTTCTGAGCTGTATGAGGATGTTCAGCACCCTCATAAACGAATACATGCTTGCGCATCTGATCACCAAGCTTGTTGTGCGGCAGCATACCAGTGATAGCCTTTGTGACCCACTCAACTGTATACTGTTCACGCATCACCTTTGTGCTTCTGACACGCAGACCATTCGGATACTGGGAATGAGAGAAGTAGAACTTCTTGAAATCCTGATCACCAGTGATACGAACCTTATCTGCATTAATGACGATCACATAATCGCCACAGTCAACATTCGGTGTGTAAATCGGCTTGTTCTTGCCCTTTAATACTGTTGCGACCTGAGAAGCAAGACGTCCCAGGACACAGTCAGTGGCGTCTACAACATACCACTGACGCTTGACTTCGTTTGGCTTAGCCATCGTTGTCTGACGCATAATTCATCCTCCATATGTAGTTTCCGGGGCTACATTTGGCATGAGATGCCGACTGTTATTTTAAGTCCTGCCATGCACCAAGTCAACCTTTATTTATCGGCACTTTACGCATCTTTTGCAAAGGTAAATTCCACTGGGAAAGTGTCCTGTATCTGCGGCAGATAAAAAGCCCTGGTCTCCCAGAGCTTTGTTCGCTTCAGATCAATTGATCAATCCAGATCGGCACCGTTGGTTGCAATGACCTTCTTGTACCAGTAGAAGGAATCCTTGCGGCTGCGGTTCAGTGTACCCTTGCCTTCATCATCCATGTCGACATAGATGAAGCCGTATCTCTTTCTCATCTCACCTGTACCTGCAGAAACGACATCAATGCAGCCCCAGGTTGTGTAGCCAAGCAGATCAACACCATTTTCAATAGCCTTGTCCATTGCCTGAATATGCATGCGCAGGTAGTCGATACGATACTGGTCATGAATACTGCCATCCGGCTCAACCTTGTCGTAGGCACCAAGACCATTTTCCACAACCATCAGCGGAATGCGGTAGCGGTCATAGATCTTCTCAAGGAAGTATTCCAGTCCGGTTGGATCCAGTGACCATCCCCAGTCAGAGTACTGCAGATATGGATTCTTTGCACCGCTGGAGAAATTGCCGCCGACCTTCTCTTCAACCTTATGGGTTGTCACAACACCGGAATTGTAATAGCTGAATGTGTACATATCGACAGTGCCTGCTTCCAGCTCTGCCAGATCCTGTTCTGTGATATCCAGGTGCACATCATGCAATGCCCAGAGTCTTCTGGCAAATGGAGAATAATAGCCAAAGACATGAACATCGCCGCAGTAGTATGTTGCATTCTCCCAGTTATGTTCATTGGCAAGAACATCGGCAGGATCACATGTGCCAGGATAAGAGCAGGATGTAGAAAGCATGCAGCCGATCATATTATCCGGATCAATGGCATGTCCGATCTGGACTGCCTTGGCACTTGCTACAAGCTGATAGTGCAGCTGCTGATATGCTTCCTGATAAGCCGCATCTTCCTGTGCCTTATCCATATGCAGCATTTCCTTCTTCATCGGGATAAAAGCACATGTATTATTTATCTCATTGAAAGTCAGCCAGTAATGGACAAGTCCCTTGTATTCCGTGAAGCAGGTTGTCGCAAAGCGGACATAGAAATCAATCAGCTGACGGTTGTTCCAACCGCCATAGTTCTGCTCCAGATACAAAGGTGTATCGAAGTGCCAGATTGTAACAAGAGGCTCGATATTGTATTTGCGCAGTTCCTCAAATACCTTACGATAGTGTTCAATGCCGGCAGGATTCGGGTTCTTTTCATCACCATGTGGATACAGCCTGCTCCAGGAAATGGACATTCTGTATACTTTGAATCCCATCTCTGCAAATAAGGCAATATCTTCCTTATAGCGGTCATACTCATCCACAGCATTATGATTCGGATAATGAACACCATCCAGCACAGCATAATGTGCGCCTTCCGGCAGATGGGCAAACTGATTCATCTTGCCAGGCTTGCCATCTTTGTCAATGTACGTAATGTAGCGTGGTTCCTTATAGGAGCCGCCTGTAGTCACATCCGTCTTCGCCGGGCCTCTGCCATCTTTGTCCCATGCGCCTTCTACCTGGTTGGCTGCCGTAGCACCGCCCCAGAGAAAACCATCTTGAAAATGAGCCATACATTTCCTCCTTTAAGATACTTAAATGATAACGTATTCATCATGAAAGATGGTGTCAAAATGCTGAATAACATCTGAATATGAGTAGCAGTCATGCTGAAGGGAGGGCGAAAAAAAAGTGACTCTCAGGATGAGAATCACTCTTGCTAACCTGGCAGCGCGCTCTTTTTGCCGTAAGGCTATCTTCGCCGCGGAAGTGCTTAACTTCTGTGTTCGGGATG